>JBDKSY010000216.1:0-2558 GCA_039680395.1 Anaerolineaceae bacterium
AAGACGCTCGATGCATCCCGCTGCTGCGAAGAATACGACCGCACGCGCGCATTTTATGAAGCGATGGGTTTTCGCCCATTGGAAGTATTTCCCGAACTATGGGATAAGGATAATCCCTGTTTGCTGATGGTGAAGCGGCTGTAACCGATTTTATGTAGTTTCAGTCTGTGCTTCAGTTGCAGCTGGATGGATGCCTGCCATCATCAATCCCAGTTCTTCCACAGTAGCAGCTGCACAATCCACGATTCCAACGATCTCCCCTTCATAGATCACCGCGATCCGATCGGAAAGCGCGCGTATCTCATCCAGATCTTCAGAGATCAACAGGGTGGCAGTACCTGTGCTGCGTTGTTTCAGCAGGCATTGATGGATGTATTCACTGGCGCCAATATCTACTCCGCGGGTGGGTTGGGCGGCGATCAATACGCCTGGTTTGCGTGAAAGCTCACGCGCCATGATCAACTTCTGAATATTTCCCCCCGAAAGGTTCTTCAATGGCGTCGTGTTGGAGGGTGTCTTGACGTTGTACTCTTCCACCAGCTCGGTGGTTTTCTTATCAATCGTTTTGAAATCCAGGAAGGTGGCATGGGCATAAGGCGAGCGGTTGTTATCTTCCAGGATAATGTTATCAGAAACTGAAAAATCCTTGATGGCTCCTTCTCTCATCCGCTCTTCAGGGATATATGATTGCCCAGCCATGATGTGCTGGTTGGGGGATGAATGCGTGACATCTTTTCCATTCAGGATCACCTTCCCCCTGGTTATGGGCCGCAGCCCTGCCAGCGCTTCAGCCAGCTCTCGCTGACCATTGCCTGAAACACCAGCCAGGCCAAGGATCTCACCCGCAAATATTTCGAACGAGATGTTCTTCAGCGCATCGGTGCCACGGTCACCGGCAACAGTAAGATTTTCGATCTTTAAGCGGGCTTCGCCGGGCTGGATCTCTGCTTTCTTGTACTGCAAGATCACCGGTCTGCCGACCATCATCTGTGCAAGTTCTGCTTTGGTCACCCCTTCATTTTTGACTGATCCAACCACCTTTCCATCGCGCAGTACGGTGATGCGATTGCTGATCTTTAATACTTCGTGCAGTTTATGTGAGATGAAGATCAGGGCATGACCATCCTCCGCCATCTGGCGCAGGGTGACAAACAACTCATCCACTTCCTGTGGGGTGAGCACTGCGGTAGGTTCATCCAGGATGAGCAGGTCGGCACCTCGGTACAGAGCTTTCAAAATCTCCACGCGTTGCTGCTCGCCAACCGCAAGCTGCCAGACAAAAGCATGAGTATCCACTTTCATGTGATATTTTTCGCTGATCCCCAACAACCGTTTTTCCACCCTATCCAGATCGAGGATAGGTCCACGACTGGATTTCAACCCCAGTGCCACATTTTCTACAACCGAAAGCGAGGGTATGAGCATGAAATGCTGGTGGATCATTCCGATCCCGGCAGCGATCGCATCCTGTGGAGAGCGAAAGGCGACTTCTTCATCGTTGATCTTGATGGTACCTTCGTTGGGGCGGTACAGCCCGTACAACTGGCGCATGAGGGTGCTTTTCCCTGCCCCGTTCTCTCCCAGCAAGGCATGGATCTCACCTGCATGGACATCAAAATCCACATGGTCGTTCGCCAGCACTCCCGGGAACCTTTTGACAATTCCCATCATGCACATGGTTTCAATGCGGTGTTTATTTGGCTGCATGTCTCTATTTTCCATAATTTTCTGTTTCCTGTTATATGCCCTGCCACAAAAGTCTTTACAAAGTTCTTTTCTGGCTGGGTCCGGATGGTCTGATTTCAGACCATCCGGAGATTAATGCAAAATCTACTTTTCTACTGGTCCTTTGAGAGGATCAATTGTGCCGTCCATAATTCCCTGGATGGCAGCATCCACCGCTGCTTTGGCTTCAGCGGTGATTTCGATTGCAGGGTTGTACTGGATCATCAACCCTTCATTCTTGAAGGTCAATGTGTAGGATTTATTGCCCAACACACCTGCTTTGCGGCTGGCGATCATATCCTTGATCACACCCGTCCAGTCATACACCTGGCTGGCAACGACTGTTTCGGGTGCAAGATTGGTCTGATCCCACTGGGTGCCAAACCAGTAAGCACCTTTGTCTTTAGCAATACCAATTGCGCCGACAACAGATTGTGAAGAGCCGGTCAGCATGTCTGCGCCAGCAGCGATCTGTGTTTCAGCGGCACTTGCCATCAGGGCTACATCAGAGAAAGATCCGGTGTAGGTAACCTGAACATTGGCGCTGGGATTCTGAGCCAGCGCGCCGGCTTTGAAACCATCTACATACAACTTCGCATCACCTGCTTCGACTGGGCCACATACACCCAATACGCCAGACTTTGACATGGATATAGCCAGCACACCCAGGGCATAGCCACCTTCCTGGGCTTCAGCCTGATATGCGAAGACATTATTGATGCCATCCGCCTGGAATGTATCCAGCGAAGTGCCCCAGGCAAAGCTGGTTTCGGGGAATTCAGGAGCGATCTGCTGCAGAGATGAGCCATATTGCGAGCCATGTGCGATCACCA
>JBDKSY010000217.1:0-1523 GCA_039680395.1 Anaerolineaceae bacterium
AATTCCAGAGCCTTTGAACGATATTAATATCTATGACCTCACAAGTAGTGAGCGGAAAGAACTGGGTATAGAAGATCTGCCAGGTTCATTGATCAAGGCATTGGATGAATTGGAAAAAGACACTATATTGAAGGATACTCTGGGAAGAGAAGTGTATGAATCATTCCGGAGGGCAAAACTGGAAGAATGGGAAGCTTTCAGGATCTGTGTCACTGATTGGGAAATCGAACGATACATGGAATCAGTGTAATAATAGAATTAGGAATAAATTTCTCACCCCGAATTTAATTCGGGGTGAGCTTTTTAAGTTTCGGTTATCCTGAATTCAAAAAATGCATATCCTATTGTGATGAAAGCACAGAATTGTGGAGGATGCACCGGAGCAGGTATGAAATGCGTATTCTTTCAGATGAATAATACCTTACCAGATCCGGGGAATCAATCGGTAGCGTACCTTTTGGGTGTATTGGCTGTACCCGGGTAGTTCGCGATGCAGGAGTAGTTCTTCGTCCTTGATCCGCAAAACCAGTACAGGGATAATCAACGCTGCCGGGATCATCGCCCAATACGAACCAAGAGCCAGCGGTGAAAGCAGGTAGAAAAGGACTGTGCCAGAGTACATCGGGTGACGCACCACCGCATAAGGCCCGCTGCTGATGACTTTTTGCTCATCAGCGACCTCCACCACACGCGAGGCATAGCGATTTTCCAGGAAGACCCTTACGATCAGTAGATACCCCAATAAAACACCTGCTTCTGCTGCAATAGCCACCCCAACCGGAACATGCGACCAACCCCAACGTTGGTCAAAACCGGGCAGGATGAACGCCAGCAGGATGATGAAATCTCCGATCCTGACAATACGTTTCTGAGTTTGCCTACGCTCTTTGAAATTCATACGGCGCTCCAGAAACTCAGGGCTGTTTTTGTAGAAGTAGAACAGCACAAAACCGGCTGGGATGAGTATGAACAGCAGGTACATCCAGGCTTGCCAGTAGGCCAGCGTTCCGGCAGGTAAAAATAGCACGATCAGGGAGATCAGAATGAAAAGGGTTACGCGCGAAACCAACAACTTTTTTAAGCCAGATTGTTCCTTGGCCATTCAACCCTCCAAACAATGGGTTATGTCTTAAAAGCATTATACATTTCGAGACCAGTGCTGAGAGTGTACCAGTTTCATCAGATAAACTTGATCCTCAAGGCTCCCATGATCATCTTCTGCTTTTTTAGATATTTACTTTGATTTTTTTTGTGAATTTACTGAAATCTAGCAACAATTATAAAAAATATTCCTCCCGTAAAATTGTTATCAGAAAATTAATTACTTGTGAAACGAAAACTGGTAAAATAGTATGGTTCTTTTATGGGGTGTGTTAGAACGTGACCACGCCAATTTAGTTGACAGCCAGATTCAATCTTGCTACACTTACTTTGATATATCCAAATAATGGAGGGTTTTATGGTCCCAAATTATCGCCTGGTTGTAAAAGCTGGTCCAAATGCTGGTAAATCATTTCCTTTGA
>JBDKSY010000218.1:0-1888 GCA_039680395.1 Anaerolineaceae bacterium
GGGCTTTCGACGATTACCAGTTTGCCTTCTCGTTTCTGAAGCTTTTTTTCTGGTGGTGTTAATCCCTCGTGGGCTTCAGTTTTTCCAATCCGAATTACTTTCGAACCACAAACCGGACATGTCCCACGAGTGATGGGAGTTCCCCGAGCATTGAAATCTGGCACGGTGTCAGTAATTTCTCTCTTTGTTTTACATTTCATGCATTGAATTTCCACAGTTTCTCTCCTATAAATACCGGTTTTCTCCGCGGTCTTTTAGAATTTTCACTACCGAACGAACCTGTTGTGCATCTTTACGGTTACAAACTAGAAGAGCATCCTCTGTATCAATAACAATAATATCTTTCAATCCAATAGTAACCAACAGACGCTCGTTTGAGTCTGAATATATCACAGATTGTTGTGTATCCATATTAATGAAATTACCCTGCACCACAATATTACCATTTTCGTCTGCAGGTAATACATCATATAATGATTCCCAACTTCCCACATCATTCCATCCCAAATCCGTTGCAGGAATGACTGCTACAGACCTGGCTTTTTCCATAATTCCATAATCAATCGTTTGCGGATGAATTTTTGGCCATTCCTCACCGATAACTGTATTTCGAGAGGGGGTATTCCAGGAATCCGAAATTTTGCTGATTTGAGCCGCCAGTTCAGGCATCAGTTGTTTGAATTCATCTAATATTCTATCAACCCGCCAGATGAACATGCCTGAATTCCAGTCATGATCGCCACGTCTGATGAAATCCTGAGCTTTCTCCAGATCAGGTTTTTCTTTGAATTCTTCCACCAGGTACACTGGCAGATCTTCTACTTCTTTCAGGAATTTTCCCCGCTGGATATATCCATATCCTGTTGCAGGAAATGTTGGTGCAATTCCTAATGTCAAAAGATACCCTTCATTTGCCTGATGATAGGCAGCCTTCAAGCATTGCTGAAATTTTTGAACATTGGTAATAAAGTGGTCAGCGGTAAGCACTGCCATTACACCCTGTGGATTTTTGGCTTGAATTGCAACAGCCGCCATACCAACCACAGACGCTGTACCTTTTGGCATAGGTTCGATCAGGTAATTCTCATCAGGTATTTGAGGGGTCTGTTTTTGTAAAGCACTGGCTTGTTCTGCCACGGTAACAACAAGAATATGATCAGGATCGAACAATCCACTCAACCGAGAAACCGCAAGTTGAAATAATGTACCATCATCAGTCAATTTCAACATCTGCTTTGGTTTCTGCATACGCGAAAGTGGCCACAATCTTGTACCGCCTCCGCCAGCCATGATCACTGCATAGAAATTTTCATTCATCTGGTTCTGAAACATAAGAAGCTCCCACCTCACGTAAGGAATAAGTCATCCCACCTGCACAATCAACCATTCCTTTTAATTCCATCATAGTAAGTGTTGCCGAAATTATATCAATACTTAAACTGCTTGATGCAACAATTTCATCAATATGCATGCTATTTGAGTTTTGCATAATGTTCAAGAGACTTGCTTCAATTTCATTTTCTGGAAGAATTACATGTTTATTCGGCTGACCTCTTTTGGAAGTAATTTTTAATAATGCTTCCAGGCTGGCAATCCCAGTATACGGGAAAGCACCTTGAGCGATCAGACGATTGGTTCCCCTGCTTTGCGGGGCATATATATTGCCAGGAACAGCCAAAACATCTCTCCCCTGGTCAGCCGCAAATGTAGCTGTGATCAATGCACCGCTGGTTTCACCTGCTTCTACCACCACGGTTATTTGTGATATACCTGAAATGATCCGATTGCGAGGAGGGAAATTTGCTGCATCGGGTTTTGTCCCTGGCGGATAATCACTGATCAAAGCCCCATTTTCAATAATTTGCTCGGCAAGCTTTTTATGCTCAGG
>JBDKSY010000219.1:0-5073 GCA_039680395.1 Anaerolineaceae bacterium
TAATCGGTTAATAATTGTGATTGCCAGTTAGTTGCACAAATGGTGAAAGCTGCGTCTGCATCTGCAGGGCTAAGAATGCTATACGAAGGCACGATCAGACTGGGGTCAAAATCTGCGTAATTCGCAAAAACATCTATCGTCACCGGGCGTGAAACATTTTGCCCTACAATGACCAGATAGTATGGGCCTGAATCGGGAAACTCATAAAAAACACCTTCCACCGGGTCTGTACCACTGCCATCCTGGATATTCTGAGAAACGTATATGGCATTGCCATCACCATCAACGACAACCACATCCAGGTCCTGGTTCTTACTTTCCCAATCGTCCCACTCCACAATGATCTCAGTGTCATAAAAAGGGAGAAAACCTAACCCAAAAACCCCATCACTGGTAAATTCATGAACACCATCACCATTTGTATCGGTGTAAACACCACGCCAGTGACGAGATCCGCTGTTCCCTGAAGAATTCACCCAAAGAATGTTATTCGCAACCACCTGACTGATTACTTCTGCGTCGGATCCAGTGCCGTCACGTGGGCCATAAGCACCACCACCAGAATGGTTTATTATGGAAACATTCTGGCTTAACAACCAATTGACTGCATCATAAAATTCAGTATCCGAAGCATAAGCAGCAAACACCAGCTCAGCATCCGGGGCAATAGCATGGATCACTTCTGCAACTGCTGTTCCATGATTGATCCCAGTTTGATCAATTTCTGTCCCGGCAATAAAAGAGCGAGCAGTGACGCTCGCCTCATTGGGAAGTTCCTGTCCAAGCTCATCCCTGTAACCATCGAACCCAAAATCGAGAATACCTACCCGCATCCCTTGCCCGGCAAAACCCGCTTCCTGCCAGGCAGTGGCATTGATAACAGGTAATGATTCAAGCGCCAGTTGGTAAACTGGCGCTTCAGAGTTCTTTGACATTCCATCGTTGGGTCCGGATTTGACGGGCAACCTTACTTGCGTGACATGTTCCAATTCTGTTAATTCACGGAAAATTGCACCCGGGTCATCCGATTCAAGCTGCTCTTTAAGCATATCTACTGGAATTCCAATATCCATGGTGTTTTTGTAAACAGTCTTTACGGAAATACCTTTTTCCTTCAACTGTTCCTGTGCTGCCGTGGTGTCTTCGGTATCAAATTCCAGTGTGATCAACAGCTCGCCTTGTTTGTTGATCATATCGCGTTTCTTTGCCAGTTCAATGGCACCATCTACGCCACCTTCTTCATAGGCAATGAGGAAGTCTTTATAAGCCGAATCCAGGTCAGGATCCTTTAAAAGGTCAGCATATTTTGGATATTTTTCAGCCAGCTCAGAAAGAGATGGAGGAGGTGTAAAATTCTTAAGTGCTGGATAGGTTGTGGGCTCAGGTGTTATCCCATGTTTTAAGAAATAAACACCAGCTACAATTGCTGCAATCAATAACAGAGCTGTAACGATTGCGATAATAGTGATGCCTTTCCGGGTAGCCAGCTTATCCAGAAAAGAGGGCTTCTCTGGAGGAGCCTGTGGAGCTTCCTCCTGCTCATTTGTTTCAACAGGTGGTTCTTCTGAAGGAGGTATGAATTCCGATTCAGGCACCGGAACGGTAGCGGGTGGTGGTTCGATAGGATTTTGATCGTCTGACATGGTTTCCTCCAAAAATATCTATTATGCCTTATAAGTATGAGTTTAATTTACCACTTTCTCTTTTTGCATACAATAAACATTTCATTTTCCATCATTACAAATAGTGCGTTCTCATTAACATTGAACTATGGGATTGTAACCAGATGCTGTAATATATAATCTCCAGCTTGATAGTTATCGAAACCGTCGTAAAGCGGTTCCGACATAGAAAAGCTATAGGTAATGTCATGCTCTCCTGATTTTAAACCTTCAACATAAGAACGATACGTATAGCAATACCCTTGAGAATTTGTATATCCCATAAAAGCTGTTGCATCATTAATATCAAAGGAAATACCATCAATCGTTAATGTATAGGTCATCAGTGCCCAGTTCTGTTCCAATATTTCTTGTGTTGAGGCACACCAACCCATATTGATAACAATTGGGATATCCGCTGGAACGGTGCAGGTGTATGAATAGGTCTTTGGGGTAAGCACGGGATCATCAGCATGAGAGCAAATATCTCCCAGGTTGGCGTACCCTTTTTGCGGATTTGGAGTTCCGTCGTAAGCAGGCTGAATATAAAAATCAGGTTGAGGAGTTGCGGTGGCTGGTACTTTGGTCGGTACTTTCGTATTTTTTGGTTCAGGGGTATAAGTTGCTTCCACGACCTCTTTATTTCCAAAGAAAGGCAGAATGGATGGCGCCAAAACTGCCAGAGCAATTGCCAGTACAATTCCCAGGAATACAAGAACACCAGCAATGATCCCACCCCATACCAAACAAGATTTTCCTTTGGCTTTCTGAGGAGGTTGCGGGGGAGGCTCGTAAGCACGATACGTAGGTGAAGTTGATTGTGGTGGAATAGCATCATAGCGGACAGGAGCAGGAATGGTAGTTTGCGGCGTAGCCAGTTCTGGGATGATCACTGTTGCACCAGCCTGTGCTTTCAATGCATTCTGCATTTCAGTGACATTCTGGTAGCGTCCACCCGGAAAGATCGCCATGCTGCGGGATAAAATTTCTTCCATTTCGGGTGTGATGCTGTCATTCAGGCTGCGCAAATTGGGTAATGGGGCACCATTGAACCTGCTCAGGCAGTCAGGAGGTTCTTCTGCGCAGAGAAGCGTATAAAGTGTGGCTCCCAGGGCATAAATATCAGTTCGAACATCCGTAACCCCATCACTCCAGGTTTCATACGCCATAAACGCATCAGGAACTGCCGGTTGATTTTCCGCTGGTTTTTGCATTGGGGTTACAACCTGACTGAATCCATAATCCACCAGAACCGCTCTCCCTTCTCCGGTGATGCGAATATTGGCAGGCTTGATTTCACGGTGAATAACGGGGGGTATCTGTGAATGCAGATAGATCAGCGCATCACAGATCTGCGTCATCCAGGGAATCAGGTCTCGTTGATTGATGGGTCTGTTGTTTTTTTGGATTTCAGATTGCAGATCGGTTCCTTCTACCAGCTCCATCACCAGATAGTTCCCCTGATCTGGAATACTGAAGGAATCTAAAACCTGAGAAAGGTTGGGGTGGCTCAATCCAGAAAGAACTTGTGCCTCCTGTTGAAATTGCTGCTGAGCTTCAATACCTGCACCTATGATTTCTTTAATCGCACAGGCATGGTTCAAGTTGAGATCCCAGCCGCGATAAACAATGCCAGTATCACTCTGGGTGATCACCCTGACGATACGGTAGTGGTTATTGAGCATTTGGCCTTGTGAGAGCATAGATACCTTTCTGTTTTGCAGGTTGAAGGGGTTCACTTGTTCAAATTAATGATACAACTATCCGCTTGTGCTTGTGCATCATTTGCAAAGGAAGAATAGCTGGCTACCTTATTTATTACATTACTGAGAGAAGAATTTAGCGCATCCCAAACACAATTCATTTCAGGTTTACTGGAAAGATACCTGGCATTCATGGCTGTTTCTCCCAAAGCAACGCGCATCGGATCCCCTGTCATCATTAATGAATTAATCAGACTGACATTCGCCGGCATGATGCTGAAATTTGTTTCTCCAGTAAGCATACTTTCTGTTGTCGTTACATAATGGATGAAGTCGAGAGCGATATCCTGCTCCTGTTTATCACCCCCTGCCGGAAGTGAAAATACCATTCCAGAGATAGGTGAAGAAGATGGCAGTCCTGTATCTGAGACTTTGGGTAAAGGCGCAATTCCCAAATTATCACCCAATGCATCTTTATACATCTGATAAGCCCAGATTCCATTGATGATCATTGCAGCTTCCTGTGAGATAAAAAGATTTTCCGCAGTAGGGTAATCCATCCAGTTCTCCGTCTCGCTGGTTGAAACAAGCAACATCGTCAAGTTCATGGCCTGCTGTACTGCTTCAGTACCCAGAGTAATTGTCTGTCCATCAGAGGCGAAAAGATTGCCACCATAACCAAAGATCCACGGCATCATCCAATAATTGATAGTACTCGCATATACCAAACCAGGCTGACCCGTTTTTTCAAGAAAGATCTTGTGAATATCCAATAATTCATCAGTATTTTTTGGTGGGTTATTCGGATCAATTCCATTTGCAGTGAAAAGGTCTTTGTTATAGTACAGGAGGAGCATACTGGTTGTAGAAAGTGGTACTCCCCAAACGGAGTTTTCGTTAGTAACCATTTCAATGGTGGTTGGCAGGTATTCATTCGTCATATACAAACCATCCAGATTTCTCAGCATATCATTCTCTTGCAATGAAGACATCACCGAGCTATCTATCAGAAAGGCTGATGGTCTATCGCCTGCAGCTAGAGATGTAGAGAGCCAGCCATATACATCCTCTGTAACGGGTATTGCTTCAAGTTGAATGGTTACACCTGGATGTTCCTGCTGGTAGGTATCAACCAATGGTTCAAAATACTCCAGGTTGGAAGTGCTTTCAAGATCAGTCACCCAGAGTTCTACTGTGATCGTTTCACCAGGTGCGAGCGTAGGCATGACTTCAACTATTTCAGTGGTGGCTTCTTCAGGAGTGACCTCTTCAGTAACTTCGGTCTGGGTATCTTCTTGTGTTGCTTTCCTTTCATACACTGCTGCAGGAGTGGGTCTATTTTGTGTTAAAACAATAGCTGCAATCGCAATCCCTGCAATGATCACTAAAGCGCCAATGATCCCTGCCATGATGGGCAAGATATTCTTTTTCCGTTTTTGTTGAACAGGTGTATTGATCGAAGAAACCGGAGCAACTGCGATCATCCCCTGTACTGAAGAGGATGATGCGAGACTCCCTGCTACATGAACCGTATCCATTCGATTTTGTTCTTTTGGCTGGGGTCTGGTCACAGGGACAGAAAGCGCATTTTTGAATGCACTGGCTGAAGAAAATCGTGCTTCTGGCATTACATTCAATGCTTGTGTAATAGCTTGTGCCAATGCAGGGCTGATATTCGGTTTTATGGTGCTGATCGGTTCAAGCGGTGT
>JBDKSY010000220.1:0-3004 GCA_039680395.1 Anaerolineaceae bacterium
TCCAAACAAATGGTAACGCTTCTGTATAATATCTTGGGCCGTAAATGCCCCCACTGCGAGCCCAGTATGCCATATATGCCATCATGAGGGTGATCACTGGAGTGATCACCAGCCAATCTTTCTTTTCACGTTTGGGTAAAAGCAATCCAAGAAATATGACGATCCAGGCGAGAGGAATACCGTACCCTTGCACAACTGGCCAACCCAGAGAAAATTGGTTGAATTCTTGAATATCAGTCTTGAGATTTCGCCACATTTTCTCCAGCGTATACCCGTGGCTGCCATGGGTAGGCCCAAATCCAATGGTGTCATAGCTCCAGATAAGCGTGTAGGTGTTCGTTAGTGGGTTGCCTGTGGTGATGGTGTTGTAGAGAGGTAACAGAAATGCGATCAGAAGGCAACAGGTGATTGTTGCCAGATAGAGTTTCCAGTAGTTTTTTGGAGAACGGATAAATTTCGCCACGGTATAGATTGCAAAAGGTGATCCAATCCCAACAGCTGTCCACGGTCGAGTGATGATGGCAAATCCCATCAACGATCCACAGAGAACAGCATAACGCATTGCGCGAGTGGATTCCTTTTTATGCATTTTGATGAATGCCCATGCAAAGAAGGTAAGCAGGGTGAAACTTAACGAATGGGAAAGAAATGTGCCCGAAAGCATCATGTACATGGGAGAGATGAGACCTAAAGAGGCAGCCATCAATCCTGTCCTTTCGTCATATATTTCCTTGCAGAACAAGAAAACCGCGAAAAGACCCAATGCTGCCAGGATAGGATTGATCAACCAGGGGGTATGGAAGATAACGCCGAGTGCTAAAACGAATGAGTAACCAGGAGTATATTTGCTGAATAGATGCCCATTGCAATTTACAACAAATGGTACCCAAAAGGACGCGAACAAAGAGGTGTCGGAATTGGTTACTTTACCATTGGCAAACAATTTTGCCTGATACAAGTTAGCGTGCTCATCTTCCAGATGAGGAACAGCATCAAAGATGCCCCATGAAATGGATATTCCGATAATGAGGCTTGCCAGGCAGATCAGAACAATTTTCCAGTAACCAGGTCTATCAGGCATTACTATAGATATTATCACAACTCAAAATCATTCAATTTACGTGAATGTAGATTCTATGTGAAGTTTTAACAGTACAATAATATAACTGGAAATTAATAGGTGGAAATATGTCGGTCGAATACTTCAGTATTGAGAATTATCGCCAGGTATTTGAACAGATCATCACATCATTCCCAGACCATGTTTATATAAGGGATGTGATCACCAACCGCAGGATCATGGAGAATACCAGTACTGCCAGGATTTTAGGTTATCAAATTGATCCCTCGACCAGTATGCATGCTTTCTATGACTCGATCCTTCACCCAGATGCGGTTGAGATCCATCACAGGTTCTGTGCTGATACACTGACCGCAACCGAAGGGAAAGTTTATGAAATGACTGTATACGTCAAAGCAGCAGATGAGACTTGGCATTGGCTGAATTACCGCGAAAAGCTATTGCTCCGCAACTATACAGGAAAACCCTGGTTGATGTTGGGTACCTCTCGTGACGTAACAGAATTGATCAACATCGAAGAAGAACTGAGAAAAACCAACAAGACACTTTCAGCCAGCGAAGCCCATTACAAAGCGATTATTGATAGCCAGACAGTTTTCGTAAACCGGTACAACCATAAGGGTGAGTTGACATTCGTCAACCAGGCAGTTTGCGATTTCTTTCATAAAACCCAGGAAGAAATGCTTGGCAGGGCTATTTATGAGTTCCTTGGTCATGAAGATGCGATTGAAGTTGAAAAGAATTTAATGTTATTGACGCCTGATAATCCTATTTACCTGGTTGAACACCGGGTTTCAGCCGTGGATGAAAAAGAATATTGGCAGCATTGGGTTAACCAGGCAATTTTTGATGAAGAAGGTCGTTTCGTTGAATTTCAGGCTACCGGCTGGGATATTACGGAACAGCATCATGCACTACAAGTGAACCAGCAATTAATAGATATTTTGGAAGCAACCCCCGACATCGTGAGCATGGCAAACCCTGAATTGCAAATGCAATATCTCAATAAAGCTGGATATTCATTTTTTAACCTGCCAGACGATGCCATAATAAGTAATTTCAATGTATGTCAGTTTCTTCCAGAAAGGGTTCAGCAGCTTTATAAAGATAGAATTCTCCCAGAGGTAAAGACGCAGGGATCATGGCTGGGTGAGACTGCCGTGATCAATGGGAACGGGATCGAAATTCCCGTATCACAAATCGTTCTGGGACATTTCGATGCTCAGGGGAATTTAAGTCGGATATCGTCAACCTTTCGCGACATCCGTTATATAAAAGAATTTGAACGCCTTTTAAGGGATAAAGAGTTGGAAGTACAGGAACAGCAATCCCATTTAATTGTTGATGAATTGCATGATAGGATTGGGCAAAATCTGACAGTACTGAACCTCAACTTGACACTGCTCGGCAATAGAGTAGAACAGGGAAAACAGCCCATCACAAGGCAAGACATTGATACGTCTTTACAGTTGGTAGAAGAAACCATGGCTTCCATTCGCAATATTATGTCTGAAATTCGTCCTCCAGCATTGGATGATTATGGACTATTCATCGCTATCAGGAATTCAGCAATGCAATTTGCTGGTCGTACAGGGATGAAAATCTTTGTTGAAGGAAAAACGATCGAGCCAAGATTACCTCGCCAGTATGAGATTGCACTTTTCAGGATCTATCAGGAAGCGCTGATAAATGTTGTAAAACATGCCAGGGCAACAAAAGTGGTAATAAATCTGTTTGAAAAACAAAGCAGAATTAACTTATCAATTCAGGATAATGGCAAAGGTTTTAATTCGAGTAAAATTCAACGCAACGAAATCCGTGAAGGACGAGGAATTCCCAGCATGATTTCTCGAGCAAAAGACATGGGTGCAGTTTTTACTATAGAAAGTGAACCAGGAAAAGGAACCCAGATCAAGGTTGAAT
>JBDKSY010000221.1:0-3892 GCA_039680395.1 Anaerolineaceae bacterium
CGCCTGGCACGTGAGCTGAAACCTCGCAAACATATGATGGAAGAAATGGGCGCGGCGTACATGTCGCAAGGTTTGATCACTTTGGCCGGTTCTCGCATGTATACATCCATGGCAGACACTGACGATGTGATTGACGATGCGGTAAATAAATTCGAAACTGTTTTGTCATCCTGTGCGTAGAGGTTCATTTATGGCAACCGACTATAAGCTTTATAAATATCGTTGGGTAGTACTGGCTGTCTTCATGTTCATCAATTTGACAATTCAAATGCTGTGGATCACGTACGCTCCCATCACGGGACCTGCAGCAGAGTTCTACGGAGTGACCGATCGCAAGATCGGCCTCCTGGCGATGTCTTTCATGATCGCATTCATCCCGCTCTCGATCCCTGTTTCATGGATCATTGACACGTATGGCTTCAAGCTGGCTGTCAGCATTGGCGCAATCTTGATGGGTGTTTTCGGTCTCCTGCGTGGTTTTGCCGGCGCGAACTACACACTTGTCCTATGCAGCACCATTGGTATTGCTGCAGCTCAACCATTCCTGCTTAATGCCTGGACAAAAGTGCCTGCCAATTGGTTTGCTGCCGGAGAACGTGCCACTGCGGTAGGGATGGTGACGCTTTCCAACCTGGTTGGGACTGCACTGGGGATGGTATTGACTCCCATTTTGACTGAAACCATTTCCATCCCAAATGTTCAATTGATCTATGGCGGTATCGCAGCATTCTCTGCGCTTCTATTTGTCATCTTTGCACGTGAAAAACCAACCACCGCTCCCGGACCGGCTGGAAGTGAAGTCCGCGCCCTGATGTTGGATGGATTAAAGCATGCTTTAACCGTGAAATCATTCTGGTTGTATTTATTTGTCTCGTTTGTTGGATTGGGAATTTTCAATGGCGTCACCACCTGGGTGGAAAACATCATCCGACCCCGTGGATTGACTCCCACCGATGCGGGTACGCTCGGCGCGTTGATGTTGATTGGTGGTGTGTTGGGTGCGGTCATCATTCCGCCGTTTTCGGATAAACAGCACAAGCGGAAGCCGTTTATTCTGTTGGGTTTATTACTGGCGATCCCTGGTCTTATTGGTGTGACCTTTGCGACCAGCCGGTGGTTGATATTCGCTTCTGCCTTTGCAATGGGATTCTTCCTCGTCAGTACCAGCCCCATCGGTATGCAGTATGCTTCTGAAGTAACCCATCCCACCCCTGAAGGCACTTCGAATGGGTTGATCCAGTTATTTGGTCAGGCTTCGGTTGTATTTGTGTATATTATGGAAGCTTTGAAAACCCCGGATGGGTCATTCACCCCCGCATTGCTTCTGGCGATTGGACTGGTTATTATTAGTGCACTCTTTGTTACCCAATTGAAAGAGCCTAAAGAACTTCGAGACCTTTAGGTTCTCTTTTTTCACAGGAAAAATTATGACAAACGAAAAAATCATCCTTGCTGTTGATCTGGGAACATCAGGCATGAAAGTCGCGCTGATCACGGTCAGTGGGAAAGTGCTGGGCTGGGAGACCGAATCTATCAACCTCATCCTCACACCCGATGGCGGCGCAGAACAATCGCCAGAAGTATGGTGGCAGGCATTTCTATCAGCAACAGGAAGGTTGATGGAACGGAATTGTGATGCAGGCCCGAATGTGATTGCGATTTGCTGTTCCACACAGGGTGAAGGGACGATAGCTGTTGATCGGCAGGGGAACGCTTTGGGGAATGCGATCTTGTGGATGGACATGCGAGGTCAACCCTATTTGCTCAAACAACTGCATGGTTTGCTTAACATGGATGGCGCCGATATCGTCAAAACCTTACGGTTTGTGCGATTAACGGGAGGGATGCCATCACTTTCCGGGAAAGACCCCGCATCACACATGCTGCTGATCCGTGACACGATGCCTGATGTGTATGAGCACACCTACAAATTCTTGAACGTTCTCGATTATCTGAACCTGCGGTTGACGGGCGAGTTCGTCGCAAGTTTCGATTCGATCGTCACATCCTGGGTGACGGATAATCGCAACCCCAATTCACTTTGTTATGATGATTCGTTGATCCGCATTCTTGGCATCGCCCGCCAGAAACTTCCTGAAGTTGTGCCCTGTACAAAGGTGATCAGCGATCTGCGCAGCGATGTTGCTGAAAAACTCGGGCTTTCAACCAGTGTAAAAGTGGTGGCGGGTGCCATTGACAATACCGCTGCCGCTATTGGTGCCGGAGCAGTAGAGGATTATGCCATGCACCTGTATATTGGCACCTCATCCTGGATGACAGCGCATGTACCTTACAAGAAAACGGATATCACATCCAATCTGGCGTCCATCCCCTGTGCGATACCAGGGCATTACCTGCTAACCGCACTGCAGGCAACTGCGGGTGGCAATCTCACCTATCTGCGTGACAACATCATCTATCACAAGGATGAACTGCTGCAGGAGGCAGATGTGCCCGATATTTTCAAAGTACTCGACCAGATAGCTGAGCGAGTTCCGGCGGGTGCAAACGGTGTTCTTTACACACCGTGGATCTGGGGTGAGCGCGCTCCGGTGGAAGACCGCAGCTTGCGTGCGGGGCTGTACAACCTTTCGTTGAACAATACGCGTGAAGATATCATCCGCGCATTTCTCGAGGGTATCGCTTTCAACACTCGCTGGTTACTTTCACCTGTCGAAAAATTCCTCGACCGCAAAGTGACCTCGATCAATATCGTCGGCGGCGGGGCGCAATCGGATGTGTGGTGTCAGATCTTCGCAGATGTGATGAATGTGGAGATCAAACAGGTCACAGACCCTCTGTACGCCAATGCGCGCGGAGCTGCCTGGATCGGTGCAGTTGGGATGGGCGAGATAGGGTTCACCGATATTCCCAAGTTGGTACAATTCAAGAGAATTTACCAACCAAAGCAGGAAAACCGTGCGCTCTATGATGAGAAATTTGCTGTTTTCAAGCTGATCTATAAACAGATGAGAAAGATCTACTCTCGACTGAACACACATCCATGATCGCAGCTCCGCCTGATTCCAACAGCCCTTTTGGCTTGTTTGGGCACCTTCTCTGAAGTATGATGATGGAGAAAATTGCTGCATAAGGTGTGAATAAATTGGCAACCGACGGTTCTCCCACCTTTTTTGTTGGAACCTCTGGCTGGACATACGATCACTGGAAGGGTTGCTTTTATCCATCTGACCTGGCGAAAAGCCATTGGTTTGACTATTATGCCGAACGTTTCAATGCGGTTGAGATCAACGCCACCTTCTACCGCGCTTTTCAAGATCAGACATATCTGAACTGGAAAGCTCGCGCCCCGCAAGGATTTGGATACGTACTCAAAGCTCCCAAAACCATCACTCATCGCAAACTCCTCAAAGATGTGGATGCCGATATCCAGACTTTCTGCCGGTCTGCCGCGCTGCTGGAGGATACCTTCGAAATGATCCTGCTGCAGATTGCCCCAAACCAGCCATACGACCTGGGACTTTTGAAACAGGTATTACAGGCATTTACAGACCCCACCCGGGTGGCGGTGGAATTTCGCAATGCATGTTGGTTCAATCAAGAAACCGAACATCTGTTAAGCTCGATAGGGGCGGCTTTCTGCAATGCAGATTCACCCAGGCAAAAGCTAACCAATATCCTCACATCAGAGCGGGCATACCTGCGCCTGCATGGACAAAAAAACTGGTATTCCAGTGATTACTCGGATGAGGAATTAGCCAGAATTGCTGAGCTTGCCCATGGGTTGGTTGCGCGTGGTGCCAAACGGGTGTATATCTTTTTCAACAATGATTTCGGGGGGTATGCCCCCGTCAATGCGCTGGGATTGCAACAGTTGCTTGAAGAATGAACTTGCAGGAATACAAAAAATACCGCTCATGGAGTAACAAAG
>JBDKSY010000222.1:0-4268 GCA_039680395.1 Anaerolineaceae bacterium
AAAATTAACACACCTGCTGCTGCTGTGTCTTTTGCGATCTTTGCAACAGGGTGTAGTTCAGGAGAAGCCAGATCTACCACCGATTCAATTGCGGTATTAAAACATTCTGCAGACCACACTAATCCAATAAAAATGATCAGAAAAAGCCATTCGTTCCAATCAATATGGAGAAGAATTGCTGCAATGGCAACAAAAATGGTCACTGCAAGGTATATCCATGTGTTCTTTTGGGTACGAAGCACATAGAATATTCCTGAAAAGGCATTTTTAAAGGAAATAATTCGAGACGGATTATTATTATTCATTTTCAATGAAATTTTGAAATTTCATCAAAATAGATCCCTGTTTCTCCCACATCACTTTTTCATCTTCTACTTCTGTATGATCATATCCATCTAAATGAAGAACTCCATGCACGATTAGCAGGGCAAGCTCTTGATTTAAAGAATGACCGGCTGTAATGGCTTGTTTTTGTGCCTGTGGTACAGAGATGATGATGTCTCCTACATGAATTAAACCAGTTTCTGGGTTTGGATAATTATCTTCAAAGGATAAAACATCAGTGGTTGCATCAACACTACGATATTTAAAGTTGAGATCCTTAACAACATCGTCCTGTTCCAGAGCAATGGATAATTCTACTTTTTCATCACCATAGAGTTGTTTTATAGTAAGGTCTGCAAGTTTCTCAACCCATTCTTGTGAAACTAAAGAAGAATTGTCTGGATGAATGAAAACATCAATCATTATTTTGAGAACTTTCCTTTATAAGAGGGGTAGTAGGTCGTTCGCCTTCTGGGTAGCGAATACGTGGATGATAAGTATTTCGCAGCGTAAAAACGAAAGACTCGATTGTTCGGTTTAGATCCAGGAAGGTAAGATTGGTATCATTCAACTGTCCTTGTTGCAAGCAGATATCAACCGCTTTTCGCACAATTTCGCGTAACTCTGTTTCATCTTTAGGCAGGTCTGCACGAGCTTTGGCTTCAGTGCAGTCAGCTAGCATAAGCAGAGCTGTCTCACGGCTTTGAGGGCGAGGGCCTGGATAACGGAAACTTTCCATATTTACAGAATTGCCATTTACTAACGAGAGCTCTTTTGCTTTGTTGTACTGGAATCTTGTGAGAGTAGTACCATGGTGCTCAAGTACAAAATCACGAATTTTTGGAGGCATACGGTATTTTTTCATAAGAGCCATACCGTCTGTTACATGTTGAACGATGATTTTGGAGCTTTCTTCAGGGGATAAATTATCATGAGGATTCACCTGACTTCCAATCTGGTTTTCAATGAAGTAATGAGGATTCATTGCTTTTCCAACATCATGATACAAAGCTCCTACACGGACCAGCAATGGATCTGCTCCAATGATCTTTGCTGCCTGTTCAGCGAGATTGGCAACCTGTAAACTATGCTGATATGATCCGGGAGCGTTCTGTAAAAAGAATTGTAACAATGGATGATCTGACCTGGATATTTCTAACAGGTGAAGTGGAGTAGCCAGACCAAATAGCTGGGTTAATATGAATTGGAATAATAATGCCAGGCTAGAAGAAGCGATTCCATTGAGAAAAGCAGTTCCGACCAACGTTGCAATGCCTAACCAATCGGTATAGGGCTCTGTTAAACGATATGCAATGATAATTATGCTTCCTGACAAACTTATTGCCAGGCCTGCCCAGACATAGCTTGTAACTCTTCTCCCTTTACCCATTACCAATATGCCGCACATGCTGGAAATTGCATAAAAAAGTGTCAGATCCAGGGAGAATGTCATATCAAAAGCTGTTGTGATCGCCAGAATTAGTGTAAATATGAGCCCCAATTCTGTAGAAAATAAACTGGCAATGGTAAGTCCAAAGGCTGCAAGTGGGAAGAAATACGGTAAAATGCTGTGCCCGGGGATAAGTAAACGACCGGAGTATAGGAAAAGAAGAAACGCAACAGAGATCATTACCAGATTCGTAATGCTGATGGATAAGGATAATTTGCGATGGGAAAAGTACACCGCAACTACTCCGCCCGAAATCAAGGTTATTGCAAGTGCAGCGATCAAGTTATTCGTAAATGGATTTGATCGAACAATCCCATATTGTCTGAGAGCTTCTTCAATATCAGGTGAAATTACCTGACCTCGCTGAACGATCATCTCATCAGCAATATATGATTTGTAAATTGGCTTGACAGCATCAGCAGCTTTTTGTTGTGCTGCATTGGTTAACTCTTCGCTATAAAGGCTGTTTGGAACAACATAAGGGCTGACAATCGTATTAACCAATTCTGATTGCTCTGTTGTCAAAGAATAACTGACCAAAGTAACGACAGATCTGCGAGCTTCTGATACTTGTGTGTCTCGTATGGAATTTCGCATCACCTGTTCCAAAACAGATAAAGCTTCTTGTTGTATCACATACCACCTTGCATCAGGCATCGAGAGGATGGATGCAATTGTCTCATCCTGAAGGTCCATTTCGATCAGGTTTTGAAGATCGTCATGCTTTTGCTGTTCTGTTGCAAGGGAGTCTTCCCGTACAGTGGATATATATGCAAGTGCTGTACGAAGTTTTTCGACTTGATTCCTCGAAATCATTGGGTCTGCCGGGAAATAGATGGGCTGAACAGATAAGCGGGCGCTATTTTGAGCATCAACCGTTAATATTTCACTCATGTAAGAATGAGCGTATGGAGCTTCAATTGAACGGGGAGAGACTTCACCCACGACCAACGAATACGCGCTGGAATCAAGAAACAGTGGGAGTGCTACACCGATAAATGTCAATATAGAAATAGATACCAGGAGGACAGCGCGTAAGAACGCGATCCTTTTTTCATGAACAAATGGTTTTTCAGAATCAAAGGCCATTACGCTTTTGTTTCCAATAACCTCTTCACGGTTTGGCTGATGAGCGCGTTTGGAGCCCGCCCTTGAACTCGTGGGAGAAGTACTTTCATCACCTTACCCATATCAGCAGCACTCGATGCCTGAACTTCTTGCATGGCAGCCTTTACCAAAGGTATCAGTTCTTCTTCTGAAAGTTGCTTCGGGAGATAACTTTCCAGAATGGGGATTTCTTGTTTATTCTGCTCTACCAGGTCCAATCTGCCTGCTGCTTCGTAATCCTTTATTGAATCCAGCCGGATCTTTACTTCCTTCTGGATGATCGTTAAAATGGTTGCATCTTCAATAGGAATCCCTTTTTCTGCATCTCCCAATTTGATTGCGCTTAAGATCAATCGCAAAACACGCAATTTCATTTCATCTCTACTGCGCATTGAGTTTTGAATGTCGGTCTCAATAATGTTTCGTAAGCTCATAAGTTAACCCTTTCTAAGGATTGACTGTTATCAGGTCTTTTAATTGATTATACGTGGTTTCACCAATTCCAGACACGTTCTTTATTTCTTCTTTGGTGAGAAATGGCCCATGCTCTTCACGGTAACGAATGATTTCCTTTGCTTTTGTTGATCCTATCCCAGGTAATTGCATCAATTCATCCAATGATGCCTTATTTATGTTTACCGGGTTTGATAGAGAGGGAATATCCGTGATAGGGGTACTTTCATAACCCGACCCAATTTGATCGGGTGTTAATGCTTCCCCTTTTTCTGGAATATAAATCTTGCTGCCATCTGTTAACGGGGCAGCGAGGTTAATATGTGCGGTATCGCTTTTCTCACATAATCCTCCAGCAACCTGTATGGCATCTGCAACTCGGCTTGTTCTTGATAGCTGATACACACCAGGATTTTTCACTGCGCCATCAATATGAACCAATATTGGAGCTGGAGTCGGATCGCTTAAAGTATAGGGTATACCATGAGGACGGGTGGAAATTAAAATGATCAATCCCGCACAAAAAAGCGCTAAAAAAGTACCAAATGCAATAGCTTGCCAGGTTTTCATTACATTGTTTGTAGGTTTTCTTCCTCTTTGAGCATTGCATTGAAAGCAGCAATAGACACTTCCAACATTTTTTCATCAGGTTCGGCAGTCGTAAGTCGTTGCAAAGCCAGATTGGGTTTCACCAGCCACCACACAATCGGATTATGCAGATGACCTGCAGTCCAACGAATGAATTCATAGGCAAGTCCAACCATAACTGGAAGCAAGATTATCCTGCTGAGCAATCGCCATACAACAGTCATTGGTCCTAACAAGGTAAAAATGATGATGGAAAGGATCACAAGTGTAAGTAAAAAAGCAGTTCCGCATCTGGGATGCTGCGTGGAAACTGGCTTAAGATTTTCGGGAGTAAGCTCCATATGGG
>JBDKSY010000223.1:0-14866 GCA_039680395.1 Anaerolineaceae bacterium
CTGCTGGCGGTCCAGTCTTCATTACTCTGGCTGTACCGCTTTTCTTTATGAAAGAGAACTGCCCATCAACAATGAAGAAATCAAATACATTGATATTGAATGTGCCGCTGGCTTGTGTCAATATACCGTCGTCAGCCCCCATATCGAAGGTCATCGTACTGGAGGGGCCTGTCGTAACCGTCAGGTTCTGGCCTGCATAATCTATTAATGAACCGTCTGCTGCAGCACGCGTGATCTCAATAAGGATCTCACTGCTGGAAAGTGTGAGCCCGTCAATACCAACAAAAGAAACGCTTCCTGCTGATCCTTTTAATGCCATCCATTTGCGGGTTGGATCTGTCTGGCTTGCCATTAATGCCAGTGCAAATGAAAGATTGCCAAGGCTCAAGCCAACAGCATTGGCAGTATCACCATTCATTCCAGCAAATCCACTCAATCCATTCCCGCCAATAGCTAACAGGTCTACCGTAATGCTGGAAGAAATTCCATCTTTCTTCACGAGGACATCCGTCTGGCTCTTTTCGAATGCCAGATCACCACTCAGTGAGAAGAAATCAGCAATTTTTAAAATGAAACTGCCACTGGCTCGGATCAATTCCCCAAGGCTGCTGGCCATATCCAGAACGATGCTCGTCGCAGGACCTGTCTTGATGGTCAAATTATTGGTTCCAGCATAATCAGCTACAGATCCATCTGATGCAGCCAGGTTGATCTCAATATTGATGCTGGAACCACCTATCTCGATAACCGCTGAACCGATGAAACCAAAAGTCGCAGCCGTTGCTTTTAAGGTCACCCAGGTGCGTGTTGGGGTGGTGCTGTCATTCATGATCGCCAGAGCGAAATTCACTCCACCCAGGTTCAATCCAATGGCATCATCTGTTCCACCATTAATGCCAGCGAATGCGCTGACATTATTTCCGCCCAGTAACAATTCATTTACCGTAACTTCTGAAGGTACTGTTCCTCCAGATGGCAACACCTGAATGGTTCCGCTCTTCTTCTCAATGGCAAAGTCACCATCAACCACAAAGAAATTAGCCACATTCAAGTGCAAACTACCAGATGCTCTTGCAAGTGCACCCTCACCACCGTCCATATCCAAAGTCAATGAACTTCCGGTACTGGTGCTTATTTCCAGCGCTTGGCTGGCATAATCAACCACGGTATTGTCACTGGCTGGGCGATTGATCTCCACATCCATTGTTGTGGCGGTCAGGGTCAACCCACTGATGCCAACCAGACTGATCCCACCTGCAGTAGCCTTTAGCGACGCCCATTTTCGAGTTGCCAGGCTTTGATCAACCAGAATTGCCAATCCAAAAGACACATTGGTGAGGTTCAACCCAACAGCGTTTACGGTTCCACCATTGATACCAGCGAAAGCTGTTAATCCATTACCACCGATCAGCAATTCATCCACTGCGACCGTTACCAGGTCTGTAAGTTTATCCGTCCACACCAATGGCAATGCTTTGATACTTCCGCTTTTCTTTTCGATCGCAATACTTCCGCTGACGTTAAAGAAATCATAGAAATTCAGGTTCAGCGCACCGCTTACTTTCGCCAGCTTGCCCGATGCGCCATCCATGGTCAATATCAGGCTTGTTCCAGTACCAGTTGCCACTTCGAGGTTCTGTGTCTTGTAATCAACTACTCTTCCATCGTGTGAAGCCAGGTTGATATATACAGCCAGGTCAGTACCGCTCAATGTCAACCCATTGATCCCAACCAACCCACCACTGTCAGCGGAAGCGAACAGGCTCAGCCAGCTTCGAGTGGCATCCGCTTTATCGGTCAGCATTACCAGTGCAAAATTGACGCCTGTCAGGTTCAAGCCAACCTGATCTGCACTGCCAGCATTCAAGCCAACCATCGCAGAAAGGCCATTTCCACCAATCGTCAAAAGATCGGTATTTACGATACTACTATCATCCAATTTGACAGAAGCTGTCTTCTTTTCAATTGCCAGGCTGCCATTCACCTGAAAGAAGTTGTACACTTTGAGGTTGATGGTGCCGGATACTCGTAAGAGCTCTCCAGAAGCCCCGTCGAAATCAATGGTTTCACTTCCGATGGATAGGGAGTGTCCATTGGTGTAATCCACAATACTGCCATCGGCAGATTGCTGGTTGACCTGGATTTTGCCATTGCTGAGAGCAAGTGTGAGATTATCAATGCCGTCAAACGAAGCGGATCCTAATGAACCGGAAAGACTGATCCATTTCTGCAGAGGATGATTCATATCACTGGCATCACCAGTGAACATTGCAAGAGCCAGGCTTACATCGGTGATAGTCAAACCCTGAGCATTGGCTGTTCCACCATTTAAACCAGCGAAACCGCTCAAATTGCTTCCGCTGATCAGCAATTGGTCTGCAATCACAGTTTGGCGATCGGTCTCCTGGTTTGTCCAACCCGCGGGCAAAACATAGATCGTTCCGCTGCTCTTCTCGAAACTCAAACTTCCACTCAATTGGAGAAAATCATACAAAGAGAAAGTGGTGATCGTGCCACCAGCGCGTGTTAATTGTCCCAGAGAAGCATCGAAATCAATGACAACACTTCCAGCCGTCACAGGGGTGGTGCTGAAATCTACTATGCTCGCATCGGCAGACTTGCGGTTGATCTCGACAGAGACGGTATTCAACACCAGGTTGATCCCATCAATACCGGTCAAAGAAGCGCCATCTACGCTGGCTTTCAGGGCAACCCATTTCTGGGTTGCGTTTGAGAGGATTGCCAACCCGAAATCCACTCCGGTAAGGGTGATACCCAGTCGGTTAGCAATATCTTTTCCGTTCGTCCCCAGGAAACCGCTGGCACCGGCAGCACCAACTACCAGCGCATCCACAACAGTGTCTACTGCTTCACTTTTATCCACCCAACCGGAGGGCAGAACATTGACATGCGCACTGCTCTTCTTTTCAAAAGTAAAGGTGCCGCTTAATGACAGGAAATCCAAAATGGAAATGGTAACTGTTCCACTTACCTGAATAAGCTGACCATCAGCACCATCCATATCCAGTGTTATGCTGCCTGCGGTCATATTATGAATTCCAGAAAAGTCAACAACGCTGTCATCGCTGGCTTTGGTGTTAATAATCACCGTCAAACCGCTGCCGTTTACTTCGATATCTGAAAATCCAATGAATGCCACATTGTCAGCAGTGGCTTTGAGAGCGACCCATTTGCGATAGCTTCCACTGGTCTCTTTCATGATGACAACGCCAAAATTAACATTCGACAATGACAACCCTGTAGCGTTCGCCGTACCGCCGTTGATTCCAGCAAAAGCATTCAAGCCGTTTCCGCTAAACCTCCAGGTATTAGCGGTAACAGTGGCTCCTCCAGCCAGTGTCAGACCTTCAATAGAATTTTGAATTGTCAGCGTGGCATTGGTTACTGAGAAGAAGCCCTTGATATCAAGAGAAGCAGTGATGGTGAATGTTCCGAGACCAAAATAATCAATATTCAGAAACTGACCGAGTTTATCATTGTCTGTAGATGTTGCCCCACCGACAATTATCTCGCCCAAATCTATTAATGTATTCGTATTCAGGCGAATCGTATTGACTGGTTGAGAAACGGTCAAATAATATGTATTGGTTCCAAATCCGAATAAGCCTTTGGCAGTATCAAAATGCCCACTTAGTGTGGTTGCTGAAATAACATCGAAAGTATTCCCATCTGAAGGTAAAAAGCTATTGATAAAGGCTATATGGAGGGTTCCATTGGCGATCAGAGTTCCATTGAAAGCAAACTGATCGTACTGGGTACCTGCCGTTGTGCCGCCAATCTCGATACGGAGAACAGCATTCTCTCCCATGTTCAGTGTTTCGATGCTGGTTAAGGCGGCAGGAAGATCATGGTCAATTTGCCCGTCAGATACCTGAAGAGTATCTGCTCCTGCAGCGCCATCCACGGTGAATGAACTGGCCACATCGAAAGAAACCGCATAGATATCATCACCAGATGTGCCAGTGAAAGCAATATTCGTTGAATTGATCAGCGAAATAAGTCCAGTGAAGTTAATGCCATTGAAAGCAATATTCGAGCTATTGGAAATGGATAATGTGCCATCCAGTGTTGCGAAACCGCTGTCAAGTTGGAAGATCAATCCTGAAAGCCCATCAATGACAACATTTTCTGTGAATGTTGCAGACTCCAGGATGATGACCCCGCCATCAGGAACCAGGCCGCCCTTCACCGCGTTGATCGCTTCCTGGATGGTCACATAAGTATGATTCTCTGTACCACCAGTGGTGAAATGAGGATCGGGCACTCGATTGAACTCGACTACTCTTCCATTGACATCTGCATTTTGAACGAATTGGAAAGCGGTTAACCGCACAAGATTATCACTCTGAATGGGTGCTGCAATGGTAAGCGCACCTGCTGTAGAAATGATGATCTCACCGCCTGAGGTCAACCCGGTTTCTCCGTTCTGGCCTCCGATGGTGAGATCACCATGGTTACTTACATATATGCCACCATCAGCATAATCTGGCAGATCAATTTTACTCAAATCGCTGACATACACGCTACCAACGCAATTCACAAGAGCTGAGAAGAAATCAACTGACATTTGCATTGGTGATGAAGCTGTTCCAAACCCCAATGCCTTTACTTTCAATGTTCCACCAGGGATGATAAAGTTGTCTTTTCCTGCATTGCCGCGATTCTGAATATACCCGGCAGCGATCATCTGAAGTGTTCCAGCAAGGAAAAGAACGATCTGCCCAACTGCCATGTTTCCACCGAAAATGCTCAGGTCGTAATTCTTATTGCTCAGGTCGAGCGCACCGATGAGAACTTCACCACGGCTTTCCATTTCGCCAATATTCAACTGGGCTGCATCGATCAGGTTAAATTCAGCCTGACTGAGGTTAAAACCTTCTCCATCAATACCCAGGCTTACATTTGCAAAAAGATTTGAATTGATCAGGCTGACCTGGCCCTGTTCAGCCAGGATAAGTCCCATCAATTCCATATCTGCAGCGCGGATCTCGACACTCTGTACCCCTTTTATCACCGAACCCTGTTTCATGACAAAAGTGCCGGTTCCATCTTTATTGGTATCTGCGTTGATCATGACCTGTTTGCCAGACACAAAAGCATTTTCACCCAGCGTCACACCATTGACAGCATTAAGAAGGATATCTGATTGAGCACTTACTATACTGGAATTGATCAACAGAGAATTCGAAATAACACTGACCACCCCCTGGCTATAAATGCCGCCATTCTCAATGAAGACTCCACCCCCGTTGATCGCTACACTGTTCACATTGACAGTATTTTGGATCACGATATTCGAAGCAGATAATCCCAAATTTGCGCTTGCAGCATCCAGGCCATTAACATTGATGGAACCGCTATTCGAGCCTGACATGCTGAATGAAATATCGGCTATATCAGCAGGATCAAAAACGAGGTTACTTTCACCTAATAATGCCTGTCCATTTTGAACAAGCAATTCTTCAATCCCATCATCTACGCCAGAAACCTTCAGATCATTTACACCTTCTACTACCAGATGATTAGCTTCTTTATCCATCTCCACTGCAAGCGATTCGGGCGAGGTCGTTGAGATAAATGACACCTTGGAGCCCCTCGTCTGCAGCCAGCCTTCCAGATGGCTGTCAATAATTTCTCCATCTCGAGAATGATCAACCACAAGGCCTGTCAAAAATGCGCTGTTCTTTATGGAGAATCCTACAACATTGCTGACCAACATCTCGGATCTGAACAGGCTCATTTCAACAGACAGATCAGTGCTTTGTGTTACCACTGCACTGGATTGCAACTCATCCTCTTCCAGAACAAGGCGGTGGGTATTATTAACCACAAAGCTGCCGTTAAACACAGAATCTATAAAACTTACATTTTGAGCATCCAGAACGTTGACATTGCCATTAAAGACAAAATTCTCGAATGTGAGAGGAGAATTATTTCCGCTTACAAATACCCTGCCATTGATATTTGAAGTTTGACCATCCACACCACCCCGCAAAGTTAGTGCACCAGGGAGAGCGCCAAACTCTAATGTCTCTCCAAAATCCCCGCCTTCAACGTTAATGACACCATCATCGGGTAGCCCATTCGAAATTACATCGCTGACTGCACTCGAAATCGGCGCATCACTTTCCAGACAATTGGAATATCCACTGCAATTAGCTCTGAAATAGAAGACCTGACCGTTTCTATTGAAGTAGGGATCCAGATCAGAAGTCACTTCATCAACAACCTGCACGTCCGATAAAAGTAATGATTCTGCTTCTTCAATGGCAGATTGGCCTTCTTCTTGATGAAGATCATTTGCATCATCTGGCATTTCTATAACGCTGGTATCCGCTTCGATTGGTTCAGGCACAAGCGTGGGAGTGACAATAATTTCGGTCTCGGTAGAAGACGGATCAATGATCTCGTTTCCAGAACCATCATCTGCAGAAACTGGTGTAAATACAAATGCTAAACAGAAAATGGCAATAAAAATCCCCCCCACCAACCACTTCTTCTGTATGGGATTCCGCAACTTGCTATGTTGTATGCCTGACTTCTGCATTGTGCTCACGAAGGCATCACCTTAAAACGGAATTACGAGTATATTATCATAAAATCAAGATTAAATCAAATCATATATAAATAATGAATGATTTATACATGATATATGCAAAATTTGGTACTCCCACCTATCGGGTGTATGTTGTATCAGGCAGCTAAGCTTCTGCTCCTACCATCCTACTTCATTCTGCCATCACTAATCTTCTCATCAAATTTACTGATCATTTAATCCCTTTCCAATGAGTATTTGCGGCAACCATTTTTCAATCCTTGACTCCCTGGTTGTGGATTGCTTAGGTGCGGAAAAATAAAGAATGTATGCTCTTTGTCGTCCGGGTGTCAATGCTTCAAAAGCGGTTTTCAGGTCAGGGTTTTCATTCAATTTATTTTGAAACTCTTCTGGAACGATGAATTCTGTAGTTTTTTTGAAATCAACTTTTAAGCCGGCTTTTTCGACTTCAATGGCTTCATGAATGTACTCTTTTAGGATGGCTTCTTTCTCAACAATTTCTCGAACATTGGTGAACTGTATCTGGCGCCCCGCCTGCACATTCTCTGTTTGGGTAATCAGAATACCCCTGGAATCCTTTAGCAAAGCACCTTTGACGAATAAAATCGCACAGTATTCTTTAAATGCATGGATCAATACTACATTGCTATTCTGAAACGTGTAACAGGGAACACCCCACTTCAATTCTTCTGTCAGTTGACAGTCAAGAATGATCATTCTTAATTTCTTTAATTCTTCCTGCCACTTTTTGTCTTCGCTAAAATAAAATTCAACGTTAGGATTCATGTCATTCATTTGTTGATCCTCCGAATATCCGTGAGCTTATACCTTTTTCAAATCAAAATTACGAAAATAATCGATTTGGGAGGGTTTCATTTGCACAGCGGTTTTTACGTTATGAAACGTTTGGATGAGCAGGATGCATTTTTATCCCACTGATACCATGAGTTGAATCGTCGAAGGATATCAGATAACTACAGAAACCCAGATGTTCGATAACCACTGATCAGTTGTGGTTGCTTATTAAGCATACCATTATTCTCCGATTTGGAATGGAAAATTCACACCAAAAACATTCATTATCATATTTGGACAGAACAGGCGATGGGTCTGATCGAAGGCTCTGCTACTTGAGAGATCATGGTTGGAAATCGGCACCAGCCGTTTGCATTGATAATGCTACTGCCAATATCAATGTTGTTGGACCGGAGCTTGCTCTTTTCAAGCAACTTCCTGAAGAGTTTGAAATTACGATTCCGGTTCTGGTTCATTGATCGGAATGGTTAATATATGTGTCAGGTGTTAATTTTGCAAAAACAGAAATCTATCGATTTTATCGTTTCCGATCAAGAAGCGATAAATTATGGTCTTGGTGTAGTTTAACTCGATCTTACAGGTCATTTCACCCTCAAACACCAATATCATGAAGTTTAGTTCAAAGAACCTGTTTCTTCTGATGGTAACTTGCAGCAGCTAATAATCGCAATGGAAGAGAAATTATTGGATGAAAACTCGATCAAATTGCTGGGTACTACATATTCTATAGCTACTCTTCTTTTTGTCCATTCAGTTATTGCTTTCTTGTATAGCAATGGTTAATTCTAAATTTCTGCTATAATGATTTTAAGGAAATTTATGGGTACTACAAAATTACAATACAATTGTCTTCATATGAGATGGATAACTGACCCTCCAGAAATAGTGAAAATATTCCTTCTGGGAGGTATTAAGGCATATGAGCTCACTTCATGTATCCTTGATTCTTTTCTCCCTCAGCCCTCAACTTCGAGTGTTTCGAGGAGATAAATTTATTCCTTTGACCATCCAATTGCAAAAAAGAGCGGCTGAATAGCTGCTCTTTTTTTTATGTGTAATGTGGGTCTAAATATTTGAGTGAAATTTATTCGTATATAACATTAATAGAAATTTTGATGAACGGCTAGTATGTACTCAGTAGATTGGAGAGTAATTATGACAAAGAAAATTAATTTCTCTGTGATTGGAGCGGGGCATGGAGGAAGAGCCATGGCTGCACACCTGGGATTATTAGGTTTTCCTACAACGCTGTATAACCGCACTTTCGATAATATTGCTGCAATTAAAGAATTAGGTGGAATTGATCTTACCAGTTTCGAAGGTGGTCCTAAAGGATTGGGAAAATTAACCTGCGTTACATCAAATATTGAAGAAGGTGTTGAAAATGCAGATATGATCATGGTCGTTGTTCCTTCATCAGCTCATGGAGAGGTAGCAAAATCCTGTGCCCCATATTTGAAAGACAAACAAATCATCGTTTTACATCCTGGCAGAACTTGTGGAGCAATCGAATTTACTAAAGTTTTAAAAGATATGGGTTGTAAGGCCGATGTCACGATAGCTGAAGCAGAAACTTTTATTTATGCCTCTCGTTCTGATGGTCCAGCCCAAGCAAGGATATTCAGAATTAAAGAAGCGATCCCATTGGCTGCTCTTCCAGCTTCTAGAACTCAGCTTGTTCTTGATATGATTCACGAAGCCTTCCCCGAATTTATTAATGGGGGAAATGTACTTCAAACTGGCCTTAATAACATGGGGGCAATTTTTCATCCAGCGTTGACTATTCTTAATTCTGGATGGATCGAGTCTACCCATGGTGATTACCAGTTCTACATTGACGGTGTAACATCATCAGTAGCACGAGTACTTGAAGCATTGGATCGTGAAAGAGTAACTGTCGCATCTTCACTGGGAATTCGTTCTCGAACAGCAATGGAATGGCTAAAACTTTCATATGACACTGTCGGCGAAGATTTAAATGAAGCTATACACAATCAGCCAGGATACTATGGAATTAAGGCTCCACCAACCCTTAATCATCGTTATATTTTCGAAGATGTTCCAATGAGTTTAGTTCCTATTGCATCTTTTGGTCAGCGTTATGGCGTTTCAGTAAAAGCTATGGACGCAATGATTCGGCTTTGTTCGATCATACATCGTACAGATTATTATCGCCGTGGTCGAACACTGGATAAACTGGGAATAGATAGATTAAGTATTGGTGAGTTAATAAATTATGTAAATATTGGAACGATAGAGGATGTTAACCGTTTATGAAGAGAGAATCTTTTCTGTTAATCAGAGATAAATTAGTAGCAAGTAAAAATGATTCAATATTTTTCAATCCTAAAAACAATAATTTACTTCAAGAAAGGAAGAATGATGGCAGGAATAGTAGGTATAGCAAAACCGAATAAAACAAAAATAATTTCTCAGATGCTGACGAAAATCAACCATCGTGGAGGAGCGTGGGAAGAGATTTGCAGCTTTCAAGGAACAACTCTTGGCATATCAGGAACCAAAATCCAACAGAAAGATTTGGCGATTTTTAAGAATGAAGGCCTTGCCAGAGATGGATCCTTGCCAGGTCGTTTTGCACAAGCTCAAACAATACAAGAAGGATTTGTTCTTAAGCGTGATCCTCTTGGTGCAGCACCTCTATACTATGGGTGGACCCGGGATAGAGATTTTTGTTTTGCCTCAGAAGTAAAAGCTTTACTGGTTGTAACCAATGATATTCATGAGTTACCTCCAGGATGCACGTTTGATGGTCATCATCTACATACATATTTTAATTTGGAAGTAAAATCTCCAATTCAGGATACTGCAGATACTATAGCTTTAGAATTAAGGTATAGATTAGAAACCTCTATAGAAAAATGTATAGGCGATGGAAATGTTGGATCTTGGCTGTCTGGTGGGTTAGATTCAAGTGTAATGGCAGCAATAGCCCGACAAAAAGTCCAAAAATTACATACATTTGCTGCAGGTTTACCTGGTGCTCCCGATTTAGAATTTGCCCAACAAATGGCTTACCATATTAATTCAGAGCATCATGAAGTCATTGTTAACCCCCAAGATATTTTCCAACACCTATTTGATGTAATTTATCACTTAGAATCTTTTGATGCCTTACTTGTCCGTTCAACGCTCTTAAATTTCCTGGTTGCAAAATATGCATCAGACTACGTACCTGCAGTATTCTCAGGCGAGGGGGGAGATGAGTTATTTGCAGGTTATGAATATCTTAAAGGATTGAAGCTCGAATCATTACCAGGAGAATTGATAGATATTATTGGTCGTTTGCATAACACTGCACTTCAAAGAGTGGATAGATGTGCTTCAGCTCATGGTACAGTTCCACGTCTTGGATTTCTTGACCCAAGTGTTGTAGATTTTGCTCTAAGAATACCTGCAGAATATAAGCTGAACAAAGGTATTGAAAAATGGATTTTGAGGTACGCAGTAAAAGATCTCTTACCTCCTCAAGTATTGAACCGTACGAAAGCGAAATTTTGGGAGGGTGGTGGCATTCTTAATATTCTTGAAAATTATGCGAATGAAAATGTTACCGATTCCGATTTTTCTCGCGATAGAAGATTAGCTAATGGCTGGCAACTTAATACTAAAGAGGAATTGCTCTATTATCGAATATTTAAAGAGCAATTTGGAACAGTATATGACATTCCCTGGATGGGGAGAACAAAAGGCGCACCAGTAGTATGAATTCTTACGAATATCTTCTATGATAACTTAATATGTTTCGATATTACCTCTCGGATAATCAAAATAAGCCAATTCTTATACTGCGATATATTGTAATGAACAAGCGAGGAGTAAAGAATTATGTTCATGATCATGTTTGTGTTGGATAACCCAGAATTTCTCAATCAAATCCTGAAAACTTTGGCAGAGCATGAAATCACCGGCGCAACGATCATTGAAAGTACAGGTGCATATCGACATCTTAATAAACATATCCCCATGCGTTATGCATATAATAAGACCTCTTATGTTGAATCGGGAAATATCACCATTTTTGTTGTCGTAGAAGATCAAAATAAGATTCAGGTTTGTCTTGAGTCAATAGAAATAATAGTTGGTGATTTGAATGATCCCAATACGGGTATCTTCACTGCATGGCCGTTATCCAACACAAAAGGAATTCAAACTCATTGAACAGGAACTAATCATGGTTTGGATAACATTTTTTATTACTGCAGGGGTTATAGTATTCGCAGCAAATCAGCTAGCGAAATATGGAGATGTAATCGCTCTTCGAACCCAATTGGGGCGAATGTTCATCGGTGTACTGCTTATTGCAGGCGCAACATCACTTCCTGAAGTGCTTACTTCAATTAGTTCTTTGAATCAAAATACTCCTAATATGGCAGCAGGTAATTTGTTGGGTAGTAATACTTTCAATATGGTATTACTGGCTGTTATCGATATTGTAAATCGAGACCAACGCATTTTAAGAAAGGCTGCCATGAAACATGCATTAACAGGCAGTCTGGCAGTTTTCATGATCGGTCTAGTAGTACTTCTCATCATAGCGGATATAAAGATTAGCCTTGGATGGCTTGGATTGGATAGCCTCTTACTAATAGCCACTTATTTCTTGGCAGTATGGTTGATCAAACAAAATGCCTCATCCCTTGATAAATCTTTTCAGCATGAGGAAATCCCGGCAAACACTCCTGGTTTATTACAAGGCATTCTTGGATTTATTCTCGCGGCGGCAGCATTGTTTGTTGCAACTCCAATTATGGTGAGAAGTGCAAACCTTATTTCAGAAATTTCAGGACTTGGTACATCTTTTATCGGAACTACTTTAGTCGCATTGGTTACCTCATTGCCTGAATTGGTTACCACATTGGCAGCCATAAAGATAGGAGCTAATGATATGGCAATTGGTAATCTGTTTGGCAGCAACATGTTCAACATGTTTGCGATTGGATTAACAGATCTATTTTATACCCAGGGGCGTTTTCTTTCAGTAATCGATCCTTCATTTTTATTGATCGGCATGTTTGGATTGTTAATGACTGCTATGGCTCTTATTGGGAATTTAGCTAAACTGGAAAAACGTATATGGTTTATTGAAATTGATGCTTTTTCTTTGATTCTTATGTACATCGCAAGTATATGGCTTTTATATTCACATGCATAATTACTCTGAACGAAAGGGACAAAAATGAAATATAACATGGAGTCAAAAAATATCATCATTACTGGAGCGAATTCGGGAATTGGAAAAGCTGCTGCGATTCAATTGGCAAATCTTGGCGCAACAGTAATCATGGCTTGTCGCTCAGAAGAACGTGGCAAGAACGTAGCAGAAGAAGTAAAACTATTGACAGGGAACCAAAACATCGAATTTATGCAAGTTGACTTATCATTACAGAAATCCATCAGGCAATTCGTCAATGAGTATTTACTGAAACACAATCATCTCGATGTTATTATCCATAATGCTGCAAATTTTGACCATTCGCAAAAAAAAGCAATAAAAACTTCAGAAGGAATTGAAACAGTATTTGCAACCAACCACTTTGGAGTCTTCTTAATGACAAACCTCTTTCTTGAGACCTTAATGAAAAGCGCACCAAGCCGGATCATTACAGTTGCCTCCAAAGGTCTCATGGCGTATCCTTTCTTAAATATTGATTTTGATAATTTAAATGGAGAGCGTCGATTCTCATTGCAACATGCCTATTATCAATCAAAACTTGCACAGGTTATGTTTACCTATGACCTTGCCAGACGACTTGATGGAACTAACGTAACAGTTAACTGTGTGCGCGTGACAAATGTTGCAATTCCAAATGAAAGATTAACCAATTTGCCTGGTTGGCAAAGAAAAGCTTACTCATTGAAACGGAAAATGTCCATCACACCCGAAAAGCAAGCTGAAACATATGTTTTCCTTGCTACAGATCCATCTTTAGAGAGAATATCAGGTAATTATTGGGATGAAAATAAGAAACCAGTACGTTCAAATTCCAATTCATATAATCCTGTTAAACAGATTAAGTTATGGGAGGTTAGTTCATCTTTGACAGGATTGTCTTGATGCTCAGAATCTGAAATTTTGATAGAGAGGTCAAAATGATCAAATCTTGTATGAAAAGAAATGTTATTTCTGTTCAATCCATCGCAACCATTCGAGATGCTGCTTTAATGATGTCTGCTCGCCATATTGGCCTTTTACCTGTTGTTGATCAGGAAAAGAAGATCATTGGCATGGTTGGATTACCTGATCTTCTCAACCTTGAAATGCCCGCTTTTTTTAATTTGCTTAATGATGTTGATTTTATTAGTGATTTTGGGGCTGTAGAAACCACACGCCCCACAGCAGCCCAAATAGATCAACCGATAACAGACATTATGCAACCTGCTTTATCTGTATCTGAAAATTGTGGATTGCTTGTTGCTTACGGTCTTATGATAAAGCACAACCTATCAGATCTGCCTGTTATTTCTAAAAATGGTACTTTAGTTGGAATAGTCTCGCGAGTTGATATCGGATCAGCAATATTATCTTCATGGAAAGAGATTGAGGGCTAAATCAATGACTGCGGCTTTCCTTTCCAGTGTGATATTCATCGCGACGCTGTATTTTATTTTTTCTGAAAAATTGAATCGCACTATAGCATCTTTAGCTGGTGCCATTTTGATGGTATGCCTCGGCTTAATTTTGGGATTTTATTCAGATGAACAAGCGATAGCATCTATTGACTTTAATACTCTTGGTTTGCTCTTAGGAATGATGATCATTGTATCCATTTTGGAACCTACAGGTTTCTTTCAGTTTTTAGCTATCTATGTAGGAAAAAGATCGAAAGGAAAACCAATTCTATTACTAGTGCTATTAGGAACTACCACAACCGTTGTGTCAATGTTCCTGGATAATGTGACAACGGTTATTTTAATTGCACCAGTTTCAATTTTACTTTGTGAAATCCTTGGGCTGAACCCTCAACCTTATTTGATGGCAGAAGCAATCCTATCAGACACGGGTGGTGTTGCAACTTTAATTGGCGATCCACCTAATATTTTGATTGGTTCTGCTGCCAATTTATCTTTTCTTGATTTTCTTACCCATAGCCTGCCTATTGTTGTAATTGTTTGGCTAGTTGCGCTTTTTATGCTTCGCTTTCTCTTTCATAAAGAACTTTCTCAGAAGCCACATAATATAGATGCTCTGGAAGAACTTAACCCTTTAAGTGCTCTAAAAGATAGAAAAACAGTAAGAAAAGTGATTGTTGTACTTGGTATTGCAATTATCGCTTTTTTACTTGAAGATATTCTTCACATAAGCCCAGCTTTGGTTGCTCTTACTTCATCAGCTATTGTGTTGGTTTGGGTTCGCCCTTCCATTCAAGAAACCCTGAAAAGAATTCAATGGGATGTTTTATTATTTTTTACTTCACTTTTTGTTTTAATCGGTGGTCTTCAATCAGCCGGCGT
>JBDKSY010000224.1:0-7642 GCA_039680395.1 Anaerolineaceae bacterium
GAACGTGTAACGGCTGCCAAAATCCTTACCGGACCAAAATTAAAATTTCAGGGAAATATTGCTCAATTCATTCAGGCGGCAGAAAATGCGCTGTATGCCAGCAAGATCACTTCATACGCTCAGGGTCTGGGATTGATGAAGATCGCTTCTACAGAGTACGGATACGATCTTCGAATGGATGATATTGCAAAGATCTGGCGGGCGGGTTGCATCATCCGGGCCAGACTGTTGAGTGACATCATGACCGCTTATCAACGTGATCCTCAACTGGTCAATTTGATGCTGGATGAGAATTTCCAATCAGCACTTTCAAGCCGGCAGGCTGATTGGCGAATGGTGGTGCAAAGCGCCATTGGGATGGGCATCCCTGTGCCAGCCATGAGCGCATCGCTGGCATATTATGACTCTTATCGCAGCGAAAAATTGCCTGCCAACCTTACTCAGGCACAGCGAGATTATTTTGGAGCGCATACCTATCGTCGGATTGATCAGGAAGGTGCTTTTCATACTCATTGGAAACAAGAGAAAAAGGATTGATGATGACACAGTATGGCTTGAGCATTCAGCAACAGGGTAAATTGGATTTTCTATCCCTTGGGGCGCTGGTACACCGGTTGGACCCGGGGATCGTTCCTTTTCGGAAAGCTACTCAATGTCAGATCCATGTCAGCGGCGGTGAATTCAACTGCGCCGCAAACCTTTCGGATTGTTTTGGGTTGAAAACAGGCATTGCCACGGCGATGGTGGATTATCCCATTGGAGATCTGATCGCAGAACGCGTAAAGTCAATGGGTGTGCAGCCTTTTTATTATCGCTTCAAACATAACGGGGTCAACGGGCCTAATATGGCAACCGTTTACAGTGATCGCGGGTATGGAGTTCGTCCACCAGTAGTTTTTTATAACCGGTCAAATGAAGCAGCTGCACAGTTAAAACCGGGGGATTTTAACTGGTTGGAGATCTTCTCTGGAGGAGTTCGTTGGTTCCACAGCGGAGGCATCTTTGCTGCGTTATCCAATACAACGGGTGAAGTGATCATCGAAGCCATGCAGGCAGCCAAAGCAGCGGGCGCAGTGGTTTCGTTCGATCTGAACTATCGAGCCAAATTATGGAATATCTGGGGCGGACAGGAAGCTGCGCAGAATATTCTTCGCCGTATCATGGAAAATGTGGACGTGCTGGTAGGCAATGAAGAGGATCTGCAGATGGGGTTGGGGATAACCGGGCCACAGGTAGCCAGAACCTCGAAGCTCGATCCAGGTGCTTTCTTTGGAATGATCGAGCAGGTTGTCAGACTATACCCGCGTGTGAAAGTAGTGGCAACCACTTTACGTGAAGTACATTCCACCAACCATCACAGTTGGGGCGCAGTGGCATGGATTGATGGAAAAACCTTCCAATCTCCTACCTGCGAACTCGATGTGTATGATCGGGTGGGTGGGGGAGATGGATTTGCTTCTGGTCTTTTCTATGGGTTATTAGAGGGCGAACCGGAACAGGAAGCTGTGAACATGGGTTGGGCGCATGGAGCATTGTTGACCACTTATCCAGGCGATACCACCATGGCGACTCTGGAGCAGGTGAAAGCATTTGCCAGAGGAGGTTCAGCACGAATTCAAAGATAACAAAGGATTATGCCAGGATATTTTGAATTTATTTTTCGAAGTATGCACACGTGTGCAAAATGAAAAGGAGAATGCAAAATGGAGAAAATGCGAGCGCTGGTGTTCAAAGATGTAGGCAATCTGGTGATGGAAGAAGTGCCGATCCCTCATGTAAAAGAGCCGGATGACATCGTGCTTAAGATCAAAGCAGTCGGTATCTGCGGCAGTGATGTGAAGATCATTGAAGGGAAACACCATTTTAAACCCAACACCATCCTTGGCCATGAATTTTGCGGAGAGATTGTTGAAGTCGGCAGCCATGTTCACCATTTCAAAATTGGGGACCGCGTAGCAGTGGATAATAATATTCGCTGCGGTTTCTGTGAATTTTGCCGCAGAGGGTTAACCAGCCAGTGTGTGGATATCAAGACGAGCGCATTGGGTGTCATGCGTGATGGTGGGTATGCTGAATATTGCCTGGTTCCTGAAAAGCAATGCTTTTTACTACCCGACGAGATAGATGATGTTCTGGGTACCCAGGTTGAAACGCTTGCCACAGTTATCAATGGCATGAATACCCTGCAAATGCTGCCTTATGAATATGTCATGATCATCGGTTTTGGTCCGATCGGGTATCTGTTTGGACAGTTCGCAAAGAACATTGCTGCCAAAGTTGCGGTGACAGAAATAGACCCATTCCGCAGGAGTGTAGCTAAACAATGTGGGCTCACCGTCTGGGATCCAAATGAAGTTGATGTGGTGGAGAAGATCAACGAATTTACCTACAGAAAGAAAGCTGATATTGTCATTGAAGCAACGGGGAATGGGTTGGAGCAGGCGCTGAAATGCGTCACACCGGGTGGCAAGGTACTGCCATTTGGCATGGATTCGAGCATCACTGCAACGGTCATCCCAAATGAAATTACACGTTGGGCTACCAAGATTCTGGGCTTATATCTGGGTCAAAACACTATGGTACCATCTATCCGTATCTACCAGGAAAAACGGTTGAACATGGAACCTTTCTTTACAAAAGTCATTCCGTTGGATGAAGGGTTAAATGCCTTCAACATGCTGGGTCTGGATATGAAAACTCTTTCGCATTGCCCGAAGAGTGCCATGAAAATAGTGATGAAACCTTAACATGCGGCTCTCCTCATAAACTTCTCCTCTCTCTGAGAGGAGAGAGGAGAAGAAAGGAATTTATGACCAGAAAAATTAATATTGCAGTTATTGGAACAGGGCGGATGGGTAGCGTTCATGTGGCAAACCTGGTGAAGAAGATCCCAGAAGCCAATTTGACTGCCATTTGTGATATCAGACTGGATGTGGCTCAAGCGGTGGCAGATCAATGGGGCATCAAACAGGTGGTGAAAGACTACCATGAACTGCTGGATGATAAAGACATCGAAGCAGTCTTGATCGCCACCAGCACGAACACCCACGCGTTTATCATTAAGGATTGCGCTATCGCAGGGAAACACATCTTTAGTGAAAAACCTCTGGCGCTGGACCTGGAAAGTATTGATGATGCTTTGCAGGTCATAGAAAAGTCAAAGGTTAAATTGCAGGTGGGTTTCAACCGCCGATTTGATAAGAATTTCCAGCGAGTACGCGAGATCGTTCACTCGGGTGAGATCGGGCGTCCCTGTATTATGCGTATCACCAATCGCGATCCCGAACTGCCATCCATGGAATTCCTTAAAGTATCGGGTGGGCTGTTCCTGGATATGACCATTCATGATTTCGACATGGCGCGTTTCCAGATCGGCGAGGTGGAAGAGGTATTTGCCACTGGCAGTGTGCTGATCGATTCGGAATTGAATTCTTTTGGTGACCTGGATACAGCCGTCGTTACCTTAAAGTTTGCCAATGGAGCCCTGGGTGTGATTGATAACAGCCGTCAGGCAGTTTATGGCTACGATCAACAACTCGAAGTTTTCTGCTTGAATGGCACAGCCAAAGCGGAGAATGAGATCGAGCACACGGTTGTAAAAGGCAATCCCGAAGGATTCCATTCCGCCCGTGTTCCTCATTTCTTCATGCAGCGCTATGCGCCCTGCTATGTGGAAGAAGTGAAGCAGTTCATTGAGTGCGTCCGGGATGACAAACCCACTCCCACCACAGGTAAGGATGGCCGGATGGCTGTGGTGCTGGGCCATGCTGCCTGGAAATCTTATCATGAGAATAGACCAGTTAAGATTAGTGAATTTGAAACAAAATAGGGATCATTGCTTCATAGCTGAGAAAGAGAAGGAGTAAAAAATGAGTTCAAAATCAGTACCCGAAGGATACCTTGCTACTGACCAACCCGACCTGTTTTTTGAAGATAATGCCGTAGGACGGTTAAAGAAACAGGTATGGGATGCCAGTGATGAAGAAATAGATGCCATTCTGGCTGATTATGGCATTCCCTCCCCGGTGGAATGGGGAAAGCCAGGTTCATATATTCAAACTACCACTCGTTGGCAGGTGGAGCAAAACAGGAAAAAGAACGATATTGTTTTCATCCCGGTAGGCTGCACAGAACTGCACGGGCAGCACCTGCCCAGTGCAGCAGATACATTGTATGTCAGTGCCATCTGCGAGGGTGTGCGCCGCTTTACTGCCAAACGAGGAGCGCCGGTTAACCTGGCGTTACCTCCGTTGAATTATGGCGGTCATCCTTATCATCACCTGGGTATGCCGGGCACCGTGATCGTGCGTGAACATGTGGTACGTGAAATGATGATTGATGTGATGCTCGGATTATGGAACGACGGTTTTCGCAAGCAGCTCATCGTGAACAACCATGGTCAATTATGGATGCTCGAATCTGCTGTGCAGGAATTCCAGAAACGCTACCAGCTTCCTGGCATCTTCAGGGTAATAGATTGGCATCGCGGGGTACGCGAATTCTTCCGACCGGCAGAACGCGGCGGTCAAATGACCACTAATTTCGTGCATGCCGACGAATCAGAAACATCCCTTAGCCTGTTGCTACATCCTGAAATGGTGGACATGAATTATGCTGTGGATACAGAGGGCAAGAGCTATCTGCCGGAAGGCCACTTTGATAAATCCGTAGATCCTTTTGGACGTCCCAGCCGTTGGTCGGAGGGAGAAGGTCATTTTGCGATCGAGATCAAATCTACACCAGAAGGTGTGGTTGGAAAAGCAAAATCCGGGGATGCGCAAAAAGCCAAACGTCCCATGGCGGCTATTCTGAAATATCTGACCCTGTGGAACGATGATATTCTTGCAGCCTTCCCGGTTGGCAAAGTACCCCCTGTGGAAGAAGTGACCCTGCGTACTGAGAAGGATATGGAACCCTACCTGCGTGAACCACTTAGCGAAGGTTGGAAACCTGTCTATGGGATCCCTCGCATCGGGCAAGGGACGGAAGTCTAGATTTTCATTTGCGAAACTATCAACAGGAGGATGATATGAAGGGTAAGATGGAAGGGTTGACTCTGGTAGCAGATTGGGATCCCAAACCCGGATTTAAACTGGGTTCAAAGGATATCGAAGGAAGGCAAACGTATCTGGGCAGCCAGGTCTGGCGCAATCCTAAGTTAGAAATTCGCGAATATGACATCCCCACCCCTGGCGATGATGAAGTGCTGATCGAGGTGAAAGCCTGCGGCATTTGCGGATCAGATGTGCATATGGCTCAGGCAGAGAAGAATGGATATATCTTCTATCCCGGGTTGACCGGGTTTCCAAGCATTTTAGGGCATGAGCTTTCAGGCGTGGTGGTGGAAGCTGGCAAGAAAGCGCTGGATAAGAAGACGAACAAACCTTTCAAAGGTGGAGAAGCGGTCACCACAGAAGAAATGCTGTGGTGTGGTCAATGCAAGCCATGTGCAGATGGTTGGCCAAACCATTGTGAAAGATTGAACGAAATTGGCTTCAATGTGAATGGTGCTTTTACCAAGTATATCGTGGTGCCTGCCCGAACCTTATGGAGTCTCGATCCACTGAGAGCAATGTATAAAGAAGAAAAAGATATTTTTGTGGCGGGCAGCCTGGTGGAACCAACCTGTGTGGCTTATAACGCGGTCATCGAACGCGGTGGTGGCATTCGCCCCGGTGATCGCGTGGTCATCCTGGGCGGCGGGCCAGTGGGTCTGGCGGCATGCGCCATTCTCAAACGAGCTGGTGCTTCGAAAGTGATCATCTCGGAAACACAGGAAAACCGGGCACAGATGGCGTTGAAATTGGGCGCCGATTACCATGTCAATCCATCGAAAGAGGATTTTGCTGAAAAGGTGCTGGATATCACCGATGGTATGGGCGCTGACCTTTTCATGGAAGCCACCGGATTGCCAACTGTGGTTTACCCAGGCATTGAAAGGGTGATCTGGGAGGGCAGAACACTCAACAGCAAGGTGGTGGTTACCGCCCGCGCTGAAGCCAAAATGCCAGTCACCGGTGAAGTTCTCCAGGTGCGGCGAGCCTGCATTATTGGCGCGCAGGGCCATTCCGGGCATGGGACATTCCCACGGGTGATCGAGTGCATGGCATCCGGCATGGATATGACCATGATGAGCACCAAGAAAATACAGTTGCATGAACTACCTGAGAACATAATAAAGCTGCAGACTGACCGGTCAGAATGTAAGATCACCTATATTGCATAGGAGATCGGTAAAGGGGCGGCTGCGATTATTATTTATCATGACGAGCGCAGCAGAACGTTAACAAAGCTTGAGGTTCTTTGCTGCGCTCGAAGTGATGAAAATAATGTTCAGAGAGACGGAACACGATCAAAAAATTATGAAACTTTCAATTGTCCTTTCTACACATCAAACCCACTTTCAGGCTGCCAGTCTTTCAGGTTCACTTGAAGAAAACATGGCACGCATTGCTGCCATGGGATACCAGGGAGTAGAACTGGCGATCCGCGATCCCAAACTGGTGGATCTGGATGCATTATCTCAACTCACGCAGAAACATGGGCTACAGGTACCCGCCATCGGCACCGGACAGGCGTGGAATGAAGAAGGGTTGTCTTTTACTGATCCGGATCCTGGCATCCGGCAAGCCGCGATAGCGCGCATCAAGAGCCATACCCCTGTGGCGACGCGCTTCAACGCGGTGATCATCATTGGGTTGGTGAGGGGGATCATCAAGCCTGGGGTGGAACTAGCCCAGGCTATGGAATGGTTATGCGAGGCGTTGAAGGAATGCAGTAGAGCAGCTTCACTACACGGGGTACGGCTTGCACTCGAACCCATCAATCGTTACGAGACCACCCTGATCAATACCATTGATGAGGGGCTGCACCTTATCGAAAGGGTTGGAGAGGATAATTTTGGATTGTTGCTGGACACCTTCCATATGAATATCGAAGAGCCATGTATCGAAGAGAGCATCCAGCAGTGCAATAAGAAGATCTTTCATTTCCATGTGGCTGACTCCAACCGCTGGTATCCTGGCATAGGACATCTGGATTTTCCTTCGATCATAAGGTCACTATCCAAAACGGGATATAAGGGATTCATTTCCGGCGAATTCTTACCCAAACCCGATGCGGAAACGGCTGCCAGGGAATCCATCACCTATCTACAACCCGTACTGGCGCAACTGGCTTGATGAGATTATGATATTTTCTGACCTGTGTACCCAGGGATGAAAACACAGGTACCATTGAGTTGGAGTTATCGAAATCATGCATGAAATTCATACGAAAACAGCAGCTTTAGTAGATATCAACCAGGTTAAATGTATAAGCGGTTTTGAGAATATCAAAAACGAATTTCCTTCGTATCTATCCGATGAATCCAAGCTCTCTGCTGAACCGTTTGAGCTCCTCTTCTTTCCAAAGAACGAAGCAGAACTGGCTGCAGTGATCCGTGAAATGAGACAGCAGAAGGTCAAACTTACCTTCGCGGGTGCCAGAACTGGATTGGTGGGCGGGTGCGTACCCCAGGAAGGTGCGCTGGTTTCTTTAGAGTTCCTGGATAAAGTGGAAGCAATTTATCATGAACCCCAGGCTGAAGAATGGCGAATTTGTGCCCAAACCAGTGTGAGTTTAAAAGCCCTGGAGAACATGC
>JBDKSY010000225.1:0-4674 GCA_039680395.1 Anaerolineaceae bacterium
CAATCCTTCCAAAATTCGTACTTCTACATCCGAACGCTCATATACCTTATCCAATCCGGTGACTTTTTTCAGCAGTTCAACTACTGTCTCTTTCCAGTATTCAGCTCCTGAGGATAGGAATTGAACCACCAGCCAATCGTTGTACCTGTCAACAACCAATCCAGGGAATTCATCCGATTCAGCATGAATGATCCTGTAGGCAGTCGTGTTGGGATCATGATGCAAATCTGCCCGTGCATTCCAGGCTTGGTTAATCCGTTTTTCCAGAAATGACCCTTCAATGGGATGTGTTGTATCCCAATTCCAAAAACGGGCGGCGATACTCGAATGAGGTGACCAGACAGCATATCCTAATGGTTCTCTTCTTGAACTGAGAACCAAAACAGTCTGTCCAATCTGAGGTTCACCGGATATAGTTGCTATTGCACCAGAGAATATCCACGGATGATGGAACAGAGCAGATTTTTCTCGCCCGGGTTTCAGGATCAATGTCGGTTCATTCATTTATTCACCTGCCAGTTTCATTAATGCAGCCTGATCTACCACAGGCACACCCATAGCACGCGCTTTATCCAGTTTCGATCCAGCACTTTCTCCCGCTACCAGATACGAAGTGTTCTTGCTCACACTATCGGTCACTTTCCCACCGTGCTCTTGTATCCAATCTTTGATCTCTTCCCTGCTGAAATCAGGGAGTGTTCCAGTAACCACAAATACCAATCCTGTTAATTTTCCTTCTCCAGTCAATTTTGTGCCCCCATTTTCCGGCCATACACCGCTCTCTTTGAGTTTCTTCAACACTTTTTGGTTGGCAGGACGGCTGAACCAATCCACAATTGCCATGGCTATATTTGGTCCAACCCCTTCGATCATTTGCAATTCAAGCGGAGTAGCCTTCCCAAGATGATTCAGGTCTTGAAATACGCGAGCGAGATCCACTGCCATCACCTCGCCCACACCACGGATCCCTAAAGCATTGATCAATCGTTCCAGGGGACGATTCCGTGAAGCGTCAATGGCTGCCAGCAAATTTTCGACTTTCTTCTGTGCGAAACCCTCCAGCCCATACAACTGGATCTCTTGTAGACGGTAAAGATCAGCCACGTCCTTCACCAACCCTGCTTCTACCAGTTGCTCAACGATGCGTATTCCCAGCCCAACAATATCCATTGCTCCGCGTGAAACAAAATGCTCTACATTTCGGATCAATTGTGCCGGGCAGGCAGAGTTGACGCAATACCATGCCACCTCACCTTCATAATGCTCTACTGCCTGACCACATGTAGGGCAATTTTTCGGTGGCTTGTACACCTGTTCAGAGCCTGTACGCACATCCACCACCGGGCCGATCACATAAGGGATCACATCTCCGGCTCGTTTGATTAGAATCCGATCACCTATGCGTATATCTTTTTCTTCAATGTAATCAAAATTATGTAATGTTGCTTGTTTGACGATCACTCCCCCCACTTCCACCGGTTCCATGATCGCATATGGGGTCAATACACCAGTTCGGCCTACATTTACTCCAATATCGTTCAGACTCGTGGTCACTTCTCTGGCAGGGAATTTCAATGCCAGAGCTCCACGAGGATCCTTTCCCACGATCCCCAGGTCAGCAGCCAATCGCAGGTCATCCAGCTTGATGACCACCCCATCCACCTCGAAGGGGAACCTGTCACGGCTTTGCAACCAGCGCTCACAGGCTTTCAACATTGAATCAATATCGTGGCATCGTTCAGCATCAGGTGTGACGGGGAATCCCATATCTCTTAAATATTGCAATGTTTCCCATTGGGTGGCAGGGGTACTTTTTCCTTCTATGGTTACGATCTGGTAAACCAGCATTGTCAGGGGTCGTTGTGCTGTGATGCTGGAATCCAATTGCCGCAACGATCCTGCTGCGGTATTGCGTGGATTGAGATAAGTTTTTTCACCAGCTTCTTCGAGCCTTTGGTTTAAAACCTCAAAATCTCGAATGTTGATAAAAGCTTCCCCTCTCACTGCAATGTATTCTGGCGCAGATCCCCCCTTTTCTTCTACTGGAATATGCAATGGAATACTTTTCACAGTACGCATATTGGTAGTAATATCTTCACCAATTTCTCCATCGCCCCGCGTGGCTCCCAATTCAAGCATCCCATTTCGATAGTGAAGCACTACCGATAAACCATCAATTTTCGGTTCCAACACAAAACCTGAAGAAGCTACCCGTTTATCCAATTTTACAATTCGCTCGTACCAGGCTTTTACATCACCCAAATTAAATGCATTTGCAAGACTTAATATCGGTCCCGGATGGCGAACTTTGACAAATTTTTCAGATACCTGACCACTCATGCGCTGGGTAGGGCTGTCGGGGGTGATCCATTCCGGGTGTTCTGCTTCGATCTCCTTCAGACGCACCATCATCCGGTCATATTCCACATCACTGATCACAGGAGCGTCCAGTACATGGTAGCGGTAATTGTGATAATGGATCTGATCGCGCAGGCTTTTCAGTTCTTTTAAAAGGAGTTCCTCGGTCATATTAGCTCCTTGTCAGGCTGGGATATGTATTTGTATTATACAGCCTGAAGATATCCCCAGAAAATCTCAACTTGTTCAAAAGCGGTATGTTATACTTTTACTGTATTTAACTACAATTGATATCCCCCCTACTTGTTATTCTTCAACGGAGGTACCCATGAAGGCATTAAGAATAATTGCTTACATCGCCGCTGCAATTCTCATTCTCTTTGGTGTATTATTTTTACTGGCAGCATTTGGTCCCCAATTTTCCAGTGGCTGGCTTACAACTGGTTTGATCATGCTGGGTATAGGCTTTGCTTTGATCATTATTGCTGCTACGTTGATGAAACCAAAAGTAATTGTCAATGAACAACAGAATGTGACTTTGAACATTGACCTGCCAGGTCAGGTTAGCCTGGATAATATGAAATGTAAATCTTGCGGGGGAGAGCTTAGCTCGAAAAACATAACCCTGGTGGCTGGTGCTCCAACAGTTACATGCCCATATTGCAATTCAGTTTATCAACTCACCGAAGAACCCAAGTGGTAAAAAAGAACAGGTGATTTTCCAGGCGAGGAGAAGTCTCATGAAAAAACGCATTTTCAGCATACTTGTGTTGATCATTCTGTTAGGGGGTATTTTCACTACAGTTTCAGCACAAAATTACCAGATCACTGTACCAAAAACTCAAGCGATATTGGCTATTAATGAAGACGGTACCGCTACGGTGGAGTATTACATCACCATCACTGTTGATTCAGGCGCTGACCCTCAGGATTTTCTTGATATAGGTTTGCCCAACGGTTCTTTCCAACTTCGCAATGTCATAGCGGATGTAGATGGAAAAGAGATCAAGAATATCGAAACTTCGCCTTATGTTACCTATGGTGTAGCTTTAGGGTTGGGAGATAACGCAATTCAGCCTGGTCAAACAAGCACTATACACCTGGTTGCATATTCCATCGAAGATATGCTTTTCCCTGCAACCAGCGAGGAAAGTGAGCCCTATGTCAGTTTCCAATTCATGCCCAATTATTTTGATTCTTCAGTGGTTAGCGGGAAAACGGACCTGACTGTCACTTTCTACTTTCCTCCCAATTTAAAAGAGGAAGAACCACGTTATTTTCAACCTCAAGGGTGGCCTGGTGCTGATGAACCCATTACTGGCAAAGAAACGAATGGGTTGATCTATTATGAATGGAACAGCCCGGATGCTGATAGTGAATCCGAATACACTTTTGGTGCATCGTTCCCAGCCCGCCTGATCCCTGAAGCTGCAATTGTCACAGAACCTACTCCTGTATCCGGAACAGGTGGCAGTGGAACTACGGGGTCTGGTTCAGGTTTCTTCAGTTCCATTTGCGGCAGTCTGGGTTGTTTTGCTGGCATCGGTGGCTTTATTGCTTTGTTCGTTTGGGGCATTATTGCTTCAAATAAAGCAGTCCAAAAAGCGAAAATGGCATACCTACCTCCGAAGATTGCCATTGAAGGACATGGCATCAAGCGTGGTTTAACTGCAGTGGAAGCTGCAATCCTAATGGAAACGCCCATGGAAAAAGTAATGACCATGATCTTGTTCTCATCCATTAAGAAGAATGCTGCCACTGTCATTAAACGTGAGCCTCTTGAGATTGAATTGACCAGTCCCTTACCAGCCGAGTTACAGGACTATGAAAAGGAATTCCTGCAGGCGTTCGTCATCAAAGACCCGGCAACAAAGAAGAAAGCCTTACAGGAAATGATGGTTAATCTGGTAAAAAGCGTCACTCAAAAGATGAAAGGCTTTAGTTTAAAGGAAACCAAAGAATATTATCAAGACATCATGCGACGCGCCTGGGAGCAGGTTGAAACTGCGGATACGCCTGATGTAAAAATGCAGCGCTTTGATGATTTCATGGGCTGGACAATGCTGGATAAAGACTTCGATGATCGCACCACCCGCACCTTTGGCACAGGTCCGGTCATTGTACCTATGTGGTGGGGTCGCTATGATCCAGTCTATCGCACTTCCACAGTCGGTGGTGGTCATGTAGCAGCTCCTGTATCTTCTGTTGGCGGTTCAACATCTGGTTCTGGGAAGTCTGTTTCCATGCCGACTTTACCCGGTTCAGCTTTCGCTGGTTCGATCGTTGGCGGTATTCAAGGGTTTGCTACCGGTGTGG
>JBDKSY010000226.1:0-3329 GCA_039680395.1 Anaerolineaceae bacterium
CCGCTGACCTTTTTGGTGTCCATGCGGACGATGAAGGTGTAGAAGAAATCGCATTACGAGCGCGTGGTACACCAAGAGTGGCATTGCGATTGTTACGCCGGGTACGAGATTACGTACAGGTGAGAGCTGATGGCGCGATCACGAAAGACCTTGCTCACGATGCATTATCCTTATTAAATGTAGATGTCCTTGGTTTAGATGATGTTGACCGCAGGGTATTACGAACGATCATCGAAAAATATACTGGTGGCCCGGTTGGATTGAGCACGATTGCAGCATCCATCAGCGAAGAGCCAGACACGATCATGGATGTGGTAGAGCCGTATTTACTGCAACTGGGATTCCTGGAAAGAACACCCCAGGGTAGAGTAGCCACTCGGCTGGCTTATGAACACCTGGAATATCCCATACCCGCACAGGACGACACACAACCCCGCTTACTTTAGCTGGTATACTTATCCACCTTACTGATGAAAACTTCTGATTTTGATTATTACCTGCCACCCGAATGTATTGCACAGGTACCTGTGGAGCCACGGGATTCATCGCGTTTGTTGGTGATGTACCGAGACAGTAATACACTGGAACATAAGGTATTTTCGCAATTAGGAGATTATCTTCGATCAGGAGATGTGCTTGTCCTCAACCAGACACGGGTGATCCCGGCACGAGTGATGGCGAAAAAGGTCACTGGTGGAAAAGTGGAATTACTGCTCTTGCGGAAGGAAGACAGTACCAGGTGGGAGGTGCTGGTTGGTGGTAAAAAGGTGCGCGTAGGTACAAAATTGCTTGTTGGAGATACCCTGACCGCAGTTGTTCAGGACGACCTGGGTGCTTCCAGGAGAAAGGTGATCTTTAACCAGCCTGTTGAACCATTTCTCGCACAATCAGGGCAGATGCCTTTGCCACCTTATATCCATACTAAGCTGCAGGATCCAGAAAGATACCAGACGGTTTACTCGACTATTGAAGGATCAGCTGCAGCCCCGACTGCTGGTCTGCACTTCACTCCAGCATTATTAGCTTCGCTTTCAAGGCATGGTATTCAGATTGCCAGGGTGACGCTGCATGTAGGGCTGGATACTTTTGCCCCAGTAACAGAAGAGAATGCTGAAGAGCATATCATTCATACTGAGTGGTGTGAAATGACCGCAGAGAATGCTTCGATCATCAATATGGCTGCCAGGCAGGGGGGTAGGGTGATCGCCGTTGGCACCACCAGCGTGCGAACCCTCGAAACTGCTGCCCAATCTGCTGCAGAAGGCGAGCGTGTGGGATGTCATATTGGACCTACCAGCCTGTTCATCATGCCGGGTTATCAATTCAAGGCAGTAGATGGCATGATCACAAACTTCCATTTACCAAAATCTACGTTGTTGATGCTGGTGAGCGCTTTTGCGGGGCGTGATAATATTCTGGCTGCTTATAAAACTGCAGTTGAATCTGGGTATCGTTTTTATTCATTTGGTGATGCCATGTTAATTCTATAATTGCATGTAAGGAGAAAAACATCATGGGTTTGATTGGTTGGGTCATTCTAGGTGCTGTTGCTGGATGGCTTGCCAGCATGATCACCGGGCGCAATTCAAGGATGGGCTGCCTGGCGAATATCTTCATCGGTATCCTGGGGGCAATCATCGGTGGTTTTCTCGTCAACCTGATCGGGGGAGAAGGAGCGATCACCTTCAGTCTTAAAGGATTGTTTATTTCAGTGTTGGGTGCTGTAGTTTTGCTTCTCATTACCGGGTTGTTTAAAAGACGATCATGATCCTTTAACTCTGACGCATGAACGATTTTTCGAATTGGGAAGATCTCAACGATGCATTGGTGAATTGCCGTCTTTGCCCGCGCCTGGTGGAATGGCGTGAAAAGATGGCAAGGGAGAAACGCCGTGCATTTCAATCACAGGAATATTGGGGAAAACCAGTGCCGGGATTTGGCGCTCCTGATGCTCGTGTGATGGTGCTTGGTCTGGCGCCAGGAGCGCATGGCTCCAACCGGACGGGTAGGATGTTCACTGGAGATGCATCGGGAGAATTTCTTTATGCTGCTTTGCACCGGGCTGGCTTTGCTAATCAGCCTGCGAGTAGTGATCGTAATGATAATTTGAAACTTAATGATCTTTTCATCACGGCAGTATGTCGTTGTGCTCCACCCGATAATAAACCAGCACGCATCGAAATAGACACCTGCCACAGGTATTGGAGCTCGGAATTGGCTTTATTACCCAATTTGCAAGGAATTGTGGCATTGGGTAGGATCGCATTTGATGAGATATTCTCTATGCTTAAAATCCCAACTTCACAGCGAAGTAAATACCCCTTTTCTCATGGGGCGTTTTATTCATTTGGAGAAGAATCTCCCTGGCTGCTGGCTTCTTACCATCCCAGCCGGCAAAATACTCAAACTGGCAGACTGACCAGGGAGATGTTCGATGCGATATGGGAGAAGGTCAGGAATAGTTTAATATAATTGCCTGCCAGTTTCCCATTTTTATTCAATGATCAATTATTCAAGATACCATAGCCGGAATTATCACCCGGATATTCCATTTTCAACGGTATCAGGCAAGGGGTGGAAAATCATTGATTGCATGGATTTATCCACCACAGTATCCATTTCAGACCCATTACTATCCAGGCGGGTATAAATGGCTGTCATTATTTCCTCATCCTCTCCAAAAAAATAGAAAGTTTGATGATATTTGATATTGTCAATCGAAATTGTAAATTCCCACCGGAAATAATCTTTGCCATCATCTGTCACGAGGTAATTTTCTTGAATTTGCTTTACGCTTCCGTTCCCTGCAAAAAAGTCATCCTGGACAGAAGCAGCATAGGTAAACAAACCATATGGGCATTGATCCCGTAAAAAGACTATGTTTAATGAATAATCACCCAGATTGGGGCCGACGAAAATTGGTTCTTTTATAGTAGAATCTTCGCTTTCAATTTTTATCGATTCCCATCCTTTTGGTGGAACAAATGAATATTCACTGCTGGATGAATAGAATCTATCTGGGTCTTGAGTGGGGGTCATTGTTGGTGTACTGGTTGGTACTGGCGTTGGAGTCAAGGTAATGGTGGGTGTAGTAGTTTGGGTGGGGGTGAGGGTTGAAATGGGGGTGTTGGACGGTGTGAGCGTCCACGACTGTGCGGTTAAGGTCATGGCAACAGAAGTATTCATGAAGTCTTGCTGTGATATAGGCAGGTAACATGATGATAATGATAAAGCAACGATAAATGAGGTAACAACCAGGGTATAGCGTTTCATCAATTTATCCTTTCTACAGAGAAATGAAAACTGGTGTCAGATCATTTGATCATGAA
>JBDKSY010000227.1:0-1547 GCA_039680395.1 Anaerolineaceae bacterium
GAATCGGATATTCACCCTGAAGACATCGAATTGCTGACCAAAGAGCTCAACCTGAAGGAGACCACACCCACCACGCTTGAGGCACTGGTTCAGACTTTTGGTAAAAGTTGGTTCCATGAATTCAAACACATGAACAACCTGGGGCGTATCAAGGATGAAACTGGAAAACCTATCCCTGCTCCAGGCAGTGTGGATGAATGGGCTTCGAATGTTGGGGTGAACGTTATGGCAGCCCAGGGGCTGCATGATAAATTGCGAAAGGTCTTTGACCGCCCCTATATTGCTGAAAGTATTGCCAGGGATACCCTGCAAGAAGTGACCCTCTCATTGCAAAAAGGTAAACATGTCATCCTTTCATTCGGTGATTTTGATTCTGACCTGGATTATTTGCTCGTTACCAACCTGATCACCCGCCGTATCCGTGATGTCTGGGAAAAGCAAACGGATGAGTTTCGCGCAAAAAGGACAGGTGAACCTCGCCCCCTGACGATCGTTCTGGAAGAAGCTCACAAGCTACTCAACCGTGAAATGGCATCGCAAACTACGTTTTCCACCATTGCCCGTGAGCTGCGCAAGTATTACGTCACATTATTGATCGTTGATCAGCGTCCTTCTCAGATCTACGACGAAGTGATGTCGCAGTTGGGTACACGTGTCACGGGTTGGTTGGGAGATGACAGTGACATTGCATCGGTGCTGTCCGGTTTGGCAGCCAAAGATTCATTGCGTGGCATGCTGGCGCGTCTTCAGCCAAAAGAGGAAGTACTGATGTTGGGGTGGTCTATGCCCATGCCGATGCTTGTACGTACACGCAGGTACGATGAAAAATTCTGGCGAGAATTGGGTGTAAGGGAACTGCCAGGGACAACCGATGATTACTTAAAAGCGTTAGGATTTAATTGATCAGGCTATTTTTGCACATACCAGACTGCCAGAGCCACTACCACCCCCAACAAGAAGCCCATAAAGACCTGCAGAGGAGTATGGCCGAGCACTTCTTGAAGCTGTTTCTGTGAGAGGGGATGCCCTTGCAGCAATTCATTAATGATCTGGTTGATCTTGTGCGCCTGTATACCCGCCTGCCGGCGTACTCCGGCTGCGTCATAGAGCACGATCATGGTAACTACAAATGCCAGACCAAATAAGGGTGTATTAAAACCTTCGAATAACCCGACACCCAGCATGGCTGCAGTAACGGAAGATGAATGAGAACTCGGCATTCCTCCCGCACTCATCATCAGCCGCAGGTCCAACTTTCTTGTACGTATCCATTCGACGATCAGCTTGGTACATTGAGCAATGAACCAGGAGATAATTACCGCATGAAGAACAAAATTTGAAGCCAGTTGCTGCCAGAACATATATTCCCTATAGTACCATATCGTCAGCAACTTCGGGGGAAGCCAGGGTCTGCACTCGCAATTCTGCTTTATCCAGAATTTCTAAACAATGTTTTGAAATTGCCTGACCTCGTTCGAACAGGTGGATCATCTCTTCCAGAGTGCCGTTATTGCTCTCTAGTTCCTGGATGATCTCTTCCAGTTCTT
>JBDKSY010000228.1:0-11065 GCA_039680395.1 Anaerolineaceae bacterium
TCATTGATCTGGCAAGATATCAATGAATTTCAAGCCCTGTTATCAAATGTAAAAATACACGATCACATTGAAATTGAGAAATGCCCTGAGTGCATTAACAGCCTTGAGAAGGCATGTACACTTTACAGAGGAGATTTTTTGGATGGGTTGAACCTGCGGGATTGCCCTGAATTCGACGATTGGCAGTATTTAAAGAGAGAACATTTCCGCTCTGAATTTGCATTCATATTACATAACCTTGCCCTTGCATATTCATCCTCAGGAAATTGGGAAAAAGCGATCGGGAAAGTTCGCCATTGGATCAGTCTGGATCGTATGAACGAGGTTGCACAAAGGTTGCTCATTCAACTATACGCCCAATCTGGTCAACGAAATGCTGCTTTACATCAATTCGAAGAGTATTCTCAATGGTTGCTGAATGAGTTAGGACAATCTCCCGAACCTGCAACTTTTACTCTGATAGAAAAGATCCAAGCTGGAGAATTTCAGAAATCTGCGGAAGGATCTGTTTCAAGACAAGATCAACTATCAGGCAACACCACCAGAGAACCTCTCATCAGGTTGAAACTGTTCGTTCCTCAATTGCGTGTTGGGCTAATTTCACGCCCACATCTGATTGAAAAATTAGAACAAGGCGAACACTGTGCCCTTACCCTGATAAGTGCACCCGCAGGGTATGGAAAAACTACACTGCTTTCCGAATGGATTGATAAACGGCAAAGAAATAATAACACTTCACCATCTTCAATATGCTGGTTGTCGTTGGATGCAAGTGATAATGATCCGATACGTTTTCTGACCTATTTATCTGCTGCATTTGAAAACGTCCAGCCAGCGCTCAGCGAAGAAACGCGCAATCTACTTGAATCCTCACAACCCTTGCAGCCTACCAGACCGTTATCTATTCTGATCAACGAATTGCAGGTACTATCTCAATCTGTGACTCTGGTATTGGATGATTATCAATTCATAAATAATCCGATCATACATGATGGCATCATATTTCTACTTGAACATATTCCCAATAATGTGCATCTTGTAATTGCCACACGTTCCGATCCCCCTCTTCCCATGGCACTACTGCGAGGGCGTAATCAGCTAAATGAACTCAGGGCAAAAGATTTACGCTTCACAAACGAAGAATCCGCCTCATTTCTCAATAAAGTCTTTGGCTTATCTCTCACTCCAGAACAAATAACTAAATTGGAAAATCGTACAGAAGGTTGGATTGCAGGATTACAAATGGCGGCAATTTCCCTTCAAGGGCGAGGGGATATAGCCCAATTTCTCGATGTTTTTTCTGGTAGCCACCGGTTTATTTTGGACTATCTTACTGAGGAAGCTCTCAACCGTCAATCGCCTGAGATAAAAGCATTCTTATTACAGACTTCCATTCTGGAGAGATTATGTGATCCGTTATGTGAAGCAGTCATATCGCGAGACGGTAAACAGGAACCTGGCAGCATTTCTCCCCCAGTTGAATTTTCTGCCTTTCAAGGCAGGGAAAAAAGCATTTTGAAAGAACTAGAGCAATCCAATCTGTTCATTATTCCATTGGATGACAATCGAACCTGGTATCGCTACCATCATCTTTTTTCCGATCTGTTGCGAATTCGATTAGAGCAAACTTCACCGGAATTGATTTCCACTCTTCACAAGCGTGCGTCTATTTGGTTTGAAGCAAATGGCTGGGTTGAAGAATCCATCAATCATGTAATAATTGCCAAAGATTGGCAAAATGCCTGCCGGCTTGTCAGCCTCCACGTGCAAACATATCTTGAAAAAGGACAGATGGCAACTGTTTTGAAATGGTTGGATCGTCTTCCCCAGGAAGAAATTCTTAATTATCCAAAATTATGTGTACAAATTGCAGAAATTGATTCTCAAGCCGGCTTGATCGATCATGTTGATCCACTTCTTGATAAAGCTGAAGAGATTATTGCTTCTACCAGTGTATCTGTTGGGGAAACAAACACAGCTCAATTCTTGAATTTATCTCAAGAAGAACTGATAGTCACAAAATCCATGATAGAGATACTGCGTGGGTTAAAATCAATATGCATTGGTGATTCATATGGTGCATTAAAACACACACAAAAGGCTTTGAAAGAAATCCCAGAGTTGGCACTAAAAGAACGTGCTGTTCTGTTGTGGGTCGAAGGCTGGGCAAACCGGAATTTAGGGAATCTCCACCTTGCCATAGAGCTATTAACGAGAGCGACAGAATACGCAGTTAAATCTGGATCTATACTGCGGGATATTTGGTCAGATTTAGCAATTACAACAAGGTTAGTAGGGAAATTACCGAAGTCAATTGACATCTTTGCCCAATCATCACAGGTAGCAAAAGATCATGGCAATCAAAATCAAGGGAACCTTTCCAGAGGTGAAGCCTTTTTGAGTCTAATTCTGCTTGAACAAAACAAACTTGAATTAGCTTCAGCTCATGCAAATCAAGCGATAGCATACACAAGATGGTGGCCAAGCTATAACATTATTGCAATTGCATATACCAGTCTTGCACAAATACTCCTTGCCCAGGGTGATTATGATGGCAGCTTGCAAGCAATTCAAAAAGCGGAACAAGCGCGAAAAAACCGCTTGATGACTCCATATGTACATAGCCTTGTTGATCTGACATGGGTGAGTTGTTGGCTCTCTCAGGGTGAATGGACAAAAATTGACCAGTGGTCTACTGACCTGACCAATAAACTCAACGCTCTTCAAAAAGAAGAGAAAGCCATTGACGAGTACCTGGAAATGCAATTGATTATGTTGGTACGTGTTTGGATGGAAAAAACAAAAATCGATAAGCAAATAGAGAGGAATGATAACTGTTTATCAGTATTAACCCTGATAGAAGACAACTCGCAGAATGATGGAAGGATCAATTCACTGGTAGAAATATTACTTCTTAAAGAGTGTGTACATTATTCTCAAGGAAAGATTTCTGATGCGAGAAAAGGCATAGATAAATGCCTTGAATATGCGGAAGAAGGCGAATACAAACGGATTTTCTTGAAAACTGGTGATTTGGCATACAATTTACTTTCTGATTATCTTCAGCAGCCCAGATCAAATCATAAAGAATATGCATTGAAAATAATCAAAGAATTTAAAAATCAAGCCACTTCAGACACAATCCAGAAAGGGCTTGTAGAACCTATTACATCACGTGAAATGGAAGTACTTCGGTATCTTGCCAAAGGCTTTACCAATCAGGAAATAGCACAGATGCTGGTACTTTCTGAAGGAACAGTTAAATTCCACGTCCATCATATCCTGGATAAACTTCAGGTTAAGAACCGAACACAGGCAATTGCAAAAGCCAGAGAGCTTCATTTGGTTTAAAAGAATCCATAAAGAGGGAAATGTATTTGGATTTCTCCGGTTTCTTTTTTGAAGAGACAATCTACTTTATTTCTTATTGGAATACTTACCAGAGAATTTCAATGAATTTCATATTACTTTCCTTCTCGATCGTTAAAGTAGAAGAAGAGTGAATGCAATGGTTGTTGTAACGCTTCTGTATCGGTAGACCTGTAAGATAAGGGTGATGAATAGTAGAAAGAGAAAGAAATCACAGCATGACCGCAAAAGTGCTAAGAATTTCGAAATGTCAAGACAAGTAAAAGAGGAAAAATGGCAATAGTACGAAACATCTTAATTATTTTGATCAGCATTATTGTTTTGATCGGATTACTGGGTTGGATAGGTTTACAGATAAAACCTGCATCCTTCCCCGATTTTCCTGAGGAAACCCTTCAATTGAAAACCATACCATTACCCGCTGGACTGCCTGCTCCAGTGGAACGTTTTTATCGCACCGTTTACGGCGATCAAATTCCAGTGATCGAAACTGTGATCCTTCAGGGACGGGGATTGATGAAACCAGCTATGAATATTCCAATACCAGCACGTTTTGTTTTCGTGCATAATGCAGGTAAGGATTATCGCCATTACTTTGAAGCCACACTGTATGGAATTCCTGTCTTAAAGGTAAACGAGGGGTATATCGATGGCGCCAGCTTTTTTGAAAGCCCCATGGCAACTCTATATGACGATGAGAATTCAAACCAGGGCGCCAACCTGGCTATATGGGCAGAAGCTACCTGGTTCCCATCATTGTGGCTCACCGACTCACGTGTACGTTGGGAAGCTGTAGACGAGAATACAGCATTGCTCTTCGTGCCTTATGAAGAAGGTGAAGAAAGTTTTGTAGTTCGCTTTAACCCACAGACCGGTTACCTTGATCTGATGGAAGCGATGCGCTATCGTGAATCCGGGGAAGATAAACCAAAAATCCTATGGATTGCTCGCAATGAACCAGGTCAACCATTAACTGGAACGAATATCAGCTCTACAGGTTCAGTTATGTGGCTTGATCAAGGAAAACCTTGGGCTTACTTCACCATAGAAGAGATGATCTATAACGCTGATGTGAGTACTTATATCCGTCAAAGAGGATACTAATTGATCAGCAAATATTCATAAAAAGCATGTTGGCTTAAAAGATATTTTCTTTTCTTCTCCATTTCATTGAAACTGAAAACCACCCTTTTTTACGTTTGGGTGGTCTTCAGTTAATTATTCAACTCTCGAACTGATCGTTTGATAGAAGACAATGTCTGAAGTCTACATTAGGATTGTAGAAAACAAATTTTATAAAAGAAGTGTTGAGGAAAAAATGGTAGGTTTTAATCCTTATTTACTTAATCGCTATCTCAAATCCAAACAGTCCACATTACCCATGAATTATCCTGATAATGCTTTGCATTACTGGGAACCGGCTGGTTGGTTGATCATTTTACCGGTGCTCGTGATCATGGTCGTTCTACTTGGAATGTTCGTTCGATTTTATGGAATTGCCGTGAATGCATAAGAAATATGAATGAATTAATAACTGCGGCAGTAAACCAAACTCAAAAACTGATCTTTCGGTAGAAGAAAAATAAATTTGAATCATTTATGATAATCGCATCTTGAAAACATCACTCATTTGAAGGGAAATATAATGACGATAAACCAAAAAGAAACCGGATATTCATACGAAATCCTGGTAAAAGACCACCTCGAAGCATACTGGTCGCAATATTTTGAGGGGTGGACTATACAAAATTTAGAAGATGGTGTGTTTCTTCTAAAAAACTCAAATATTGATTTGGCAGGATTGCATGGAGTATTGAACAGAATCCGGGATCTTAACTTATCTTTGCTGTCAGTAAAAAAGATTGATGAAGAATAAAAAAAAGAAGAAAAGCATTCAGAGATCATCACCTGAAAGGTGACTTTTTGATCCGTAAAACATTTTTGAAAGTTGAAAGACCGAATGAGGAGAAAGTGTAATGAAATCAGCGATATCAATTATCCTTTTCATTGGCGTGGCAATATTGATGAGTGCCCTGGGTTATAGTTTTTGGATCATTTTTGGAAGATGTATCGAGAAACTTGCCAGATCATTTCTTGAATTCAATGCGATCTCGCTATATACAACTCTCACTACAATTGGCGCTTTGATCATGTTAATTGTGAGAAAATATCAATAAATGAATGCTGTGAGATGAATTCACTAAGAAAGGGAAGGAACATAAATTATTAAACAGCATCAGCAAAAAGCGCTATTGTATCTGGCAGCAGCGATAACCGGATTTATTCTTCTGGGTTCCAGCCTCTCATCTCTGGAGCTAAAACCTGGTATTCCACTTCACAGAGAAGTATCTACGCAGACCATTAACACTTCAGGTGATGAGGGCAGCGAACCTCCAGGGTTCGAAGGCAGCCTATCAAAAAGCCAGACCGATATTAAGCCTTTCATATTTGCTTCTCTTTTCATCGGTAGTCTGGTGATTTTGATTTTGATCATCTCAAATTTACGAAAGAAGGATAATGTAAAAACAGGTTTCACCCTGATCCTGATCATCACCACATTGATGTTGCTGGTTTTCCTATTGGGAGAAACAACGGGAATCATTCCCGAAGTTTTGACAGAAGAAGTCATAGAAAAAACACAACCCTCACCCTCCTCATTTGCCTTTATCAAGATCGGTGACCCGCCAGAAATCTTATTCTGGGTGATAAAAAAAGTCATCCCTCTGATCATTGCGCTCCTGGTTTTTACAGGGATCTTTCTTTGGCAGCGTCAGAAGCACAGTGTAAACCCTTTAGCTGCAGAAGCAGGTTCTGCTCTTCACGCCATAGAACATGGAGAAGACCTCAACAATGTGATCATTGAATGCTATTCAAAGCTGTTGAAGATCGCTCAAGACGAGCGTGGTATAGAACGCGAGGAGCATGTTACTCCCAGAGAATTCGTGATACTTTTATCATCTCTGGGAATACCCTCAGCTCCAATCCATCAATTGACACAACTGTTCGAAAAAGTTCGATATGGAAAAAAAACCATAGATTCAAAAGATGAAACCATAGCAATTGAATGCCTAAAAGCGATCCAAAGAAGCAATCCTCCCAAAAAACAGGTGAAGAAATGATAAAGAAACGATCCTTTTGGATTTCTTTGCTTATCCTCGCTCCGTTTCTACTCCTTTTGATCTTTAATCGAACAATTCTCAATGAATATTTCATTGACCCAATTACAAAACTTGTCTGGTTGCTGATTAGCGTATTACGGTCTGTTGATCAAAATATTTACTGGGTATTATTAGTGATTACTGCTGCGATCATTGTGCCATTATTGCTTCCTGAGTATACCGACCGGCATGCTCATACTGCATATCAAGAATACCCGCTCCTGGATGATCGCCTATCCTATTGGAAAAAACTCTATAAATCTGCTGAAGGCAATCTGGATGACAGGAAGAAGCTGCAGCGAGCTCTATGCGAAATCAGGAAATCGGTGAATGAAATAAAAGGCTGTGGAAGTAATGAGGATATACCAGTACTGGACATTCCATTCCCCAACTCACCCAGAAAGATCCAAAAATTACTCAGTTTCGTAAACCCTGTCAGAAAAAAGTCGAAAGGTAAATACGAGATGTGTATCAACGAAATCTTGGAAACTCTAGAAACAGATTTGGAGATTAAACATGATTGATATCCGTTCACACCCAATGACAGTAGAAGAGATAGCATCATACTGCGAAAGTATTGTTGCAGAAGTCGAAAAAGCGGTTATTGGCAAGCATGATGTATTACAAAAAATGATGGCAGCTTTCCTTACCACTGGAGGGCATGTTCTGATGGAGGATTTCCCAGGACTGGCAAAGACATTGATCGCAAATAGCTTTGCTAGAGTATTAGGCATGGATTTTAAAAGGATCCAGTTCACACCAGACCTGCTTCCAGGGGATATTACCGGTGGTTTCATCTATGACAGTCGCCAGGATCAATTCGTTCTGCGAAAAGGCCCTCTCTTTACGCAAATTCTATTGGCGGATGAGATCAACCGTGCATCACCAAAAACCCAATCTGCTTTGCTGGAAGCCATGCAGGAGAGCCAGGTTTCTCTGGAAGGAGAAATCATGAAGCTCCCCGATCCTTTCTTTGTGATAGCAACCCAAAATCCAATTGAATATGAAGGAACCTTTCCTTTACCTGAAGCACAGCTCGATCGTTTTTGCATACGTTTATCTATTGGTTATCCCAATATGGAAGAGGAAAAAGAAATCCTGGTAAAGAGATGTGAACGAAAAGAGGATTCTGTTCTCTTGAAAGCCATGGTTACTCCTGAAGTGTTTTTAACCATGCGAAGAGCTGTCGAGGATGTATTTGTTGATCCTGATATCCATAACTACATCGTCTTGCTTGTATCTAAAACACGACAGCATCCCCAGGTTGATCTGGGTGTCAGCCCGCGCGGCTCCTTGGCATTGTTAAAACTGTCACGTGCATGGGCTGTCATCAATGGCAGAGATTATGTCATACCGGATGATGTCAAAACTTTTGCTCAGCCAGCATTGAGCCATCGCATCATTTTAAATCCCAACCTGTGGGGTGCCAGAAAAGCAGATAGCAACCTGATCAATGAGATCGTCAATTCCGTAGCAGTACCAGTATTGTCTCATAACTAATGAACTCAAAACTTAACTTCATTCTCCTGATCATCTTTGCATTTCTCATCACCGCTTTGATGAGCCATACTGGATCAATTGCGCTTCTGGCTGTTCCCTTCTTATTTTATATTGGGGCAGGCATTTTCCTTTCACCCAGACATGTTTCATTAAGTGGATCGAGAGAATTGAACTCATTCAGATGCAAACAGGGTGAACCTGTCACAATGAAGTTGGCTATTCGCAACTCAGGAGATGCCATTCCATGCCTGTTTTTCAGTGATACAGAATTTTCTACTCAGACCATTGACGAAGGTAGAACTACACACAGCATACTCCTGGCAGATAACCAGACCGCTGAATTCCAATATACTTTTCGAGCTTCCCGTGGAAGATATACCTGGGAAGGCCTTAAACTCAATGCAAGTGACCCTTTTGGACTTTTTCCAAAAGAAATTACCTTATCAGCACATGCCACTCTGCTGGTACTACCTGACCCGGTGAATATTAGGAGATTTTTAATTTATCCAGGGAAAACTTTACGTGCACCGGGGCCTAATCTTTCACGACTGCCAGGGCATGGAACGAATTTTTGGGGAGTAAGAGAATATCATCAAGGAGATTCACTACGCCAGATTAACTGGCGCCTGACTGCCCGCCATCCTCAACAATTCTTTTCAAAGGAATTTGAGCGTGAAGAAATGGCAGATATTGGTTTCTTGTTGGACGCTCGTGCGGCAACAAATTATCAAATCGCTTCTGAAAGCCTTTTTGAATATTCAGTCAGCGCCACTTCAGCACTGGCTCAATATCTGCTTAACGTTGGCAATCGAGTATCCCTGCTTGCATTTGGTGACCACCTGCTGCGAACTTTTCCGGGTTTCGGAAAACGCCAGCTTGTGAAAATCCTTGATCAACTGGCAGCGTGTAAACCTGCAGAAAAAGACACAATAGATACACTCAGGCATATCCCCACTCGTTTATTTCCCAGCGAATCATTGATCATCCTGATCAGTCCGCTTTGCCTACGAGACCTTGATGCGATTAGACGGTTTCGTGCTGAAGGCTATCAAGTAAAAGTGATTAGTCCCAACCCATTTTCCATGTTTAAACAGCATATTGCTAAATCTGAATTCAACTCATTCGCAATGCGTACTGCCCAAATAGAACGCGAACTACTGATTGGAAATATTCGACAACTTGGGGTTGAATTGATAGATTGGCATGTTGATCAATCCCTTGAAAACTCAACCGCAGAAAGATATAGAAGGTAAAAAATGAAGAGATCCATCCAGCCAATAATATTTTGGTGCATGCTCTTCTGTATGATGAGTTTCTTTGGCGTTGGTTTCGCATTAACTGAATATTGGTGGGTTGATCTCATTGTACTTCTGGTTGTTGCTTTCATTTGGGCTGGCAATCATTTTCAAATCCAGTGGCTGGGAGATGTTACTCTGGTTTGTTTCTCATGCATTGCAATAGCAGGTTTATTCATGGGTGTGCGATCCGCTTTGATGATTGCTGGTGCCGCATGTTCTTTAATTTGCTGGGAATTGAACCGACACGAGCCAATGTTGCATAATAAAAGCAATAATCTTGCCACCTTCTCGTTTGAAAATTACCGGATCAAGATACTTTGCCTATCTGTTGGAACAGGTCTGCTTATTGCAGAGATAAGTCTTTTATTAATTTTTAAACTATCTTTTGGTGTGATGTTCCTGATCGTTGCCGTGATACTATATAGCTTGTTTAAATTTATCCAACTGCTCAAGAATTCATCAGACTGAAACTGAACAATCATAGAAGATAAAGGTGAAATGATGTCTACCAACTTATTATTCTCGAACGCCATGATAGACCTTTCTTCGCTTCAGGATTTACAGAAGAAACCGCTGCCATACACAATGGGAGAACCGCTTTTTTGGAATGATCCGTACATTTCAAAGCAGATGCTGATCGCACACCTTGATCCGACTTCAAATGCTGCCAGCCGTAAACCTGAAACAATTGATAAATCTGTTTCATGGATAATTCAAGAATCGAATATAAAACCTGGCAATTCTGTTCTCGATCTGGGTTGTGGTCCAGGGTTATACGCTTCTCGCCTGGCTCAAAAAGGATTCCAGGTCACTGGAGTTGATTTTTCGCCCAATTCCATCAATTATGCCAGGCAATATGCCAGCGAACAGGATTTACAAATTGATTATCGTCTCCAGGATTACCTGTCGTTTGATGAAACTTCAAAATATGATACTGCATTATTGATCTATGGAGATTTTTGCCCTCTTTCACCATCACAGAGGAAGAAACTTCTGGAAAATGTATATCAGGCTCTTAAACCGGGTGGAGCTTTCATATTGGATGTGACCCAATTCAATACTGCAAAACCTGATCGTTCCAGGTCTGATTGGTACGTTGATACTGAAGGTTTCTGGCGTCCGAGTACTCATCTGGTGTTGGAACAAACTTTTTCCTATCTTGAAGATGCACTTTACCTCGACCAATACATCGTCATTGAAGAGAATGGAACAACTTCTACTTATCGAGTTTGGAGACAGGACTATACACCCCATACCATAACCGAAGAATTGAAGGAAGGTGGATTTCGCGTTCAAAGTCTCTGGGGAGACCTCACAGGATCTCCTTATAGCAATAACTCAGAATGGATCGGAATCGTTAGTCGAAAGGCGTGATTTACAAGTTGGTTGTTGATGCCGAACCCATGCACACCCTTCCGGGTGCAATTCTTGATACAGAAAACGTTGCATGATGTGCAGCTTCTTTCAGGTGTAGTTGATGTATGTCCTAAAATAGGGGTGGCTGATGGGGGTCGAACCCATGCACACCCTTCCGGGTGCAACTCTTGATACAAAAAAAGCTGCATGATTTGCAGCTTCTTTTAGGGGTGGCTGATGGGGGTCGAACCCACAACCCCTTGATCCACAGTCAAGTGCTCTGCCATTGAGCTACAGCCACCATGAGACTTAGATTTTATCATACCCGGCATGGTACGGCAAGAATTTCGCGCTGATTATTCAGCCCTGTTTTCACCATTCGCG
>JBDKSY010000229.1:0-1600 GCA_039680395.1 Anaerolineaceae bacterium
GATTTCCTTGCTCTGATCAATAACTTCCGGTGTCGAATTGCTTGTTGTGCTTACATCGCCAGGTTTGAATGGCTGGCTCATGTGGTTGAAAAACATGGATACCTGTTACACGCAGAATATCCAGAGCGAAAGACTTTGAAAGCAACTTTCTGGATGATAGGTGATATCATTTCCACCTTTTTTGGGATACATCATCGCGAGCAACAGTCATTATGATCCTTTATAACAAATATCTTTGAGAGTGAAATATCATGAAACATAAAACATGTATCGTCATTGGTGCAGGCATCGGGGGAATCTGCACCGCAATTCATCTGGCTAAAAAAGGAATGCATGTCACGATTGTGGAGAAAAATGCTCATCCCGGAGGTCGTTGCGACCATTTTTCTCGCGATGGGCATACCTTTGATATCGGTCCAACATTGTTGATCATGCGCAAGTTGTACGAAGAAGAATTTGCTGAATTGGGCGTTTCAATGGATGAAATTCTGGACCTGCAAAGAGTCGACCCGACCTATCATCTATATTTCGATGATGGCAGCCAGCTTGAGCTCACCTCAGATAAGAAAGCAATGCAGCATCAGCTCGATGCCATTGAACCAGGAGGGTTTCATGGATACGAGCGATATATGGCGGAAGGCGAACGCCATTATCAAATTGGTATGAAGAAACTGGTAAGACGTGATTTTCGAAGGATCACAGATTTCTTCTCGATTACGAATGCCCCTCTCCTTTTCCAGGTAAAGCCTTTGGTGAATCATTATCGAAACATGTCCAACTATTTCACCGACAGCCGGTTAAAATCAGCTTTTACCTTCCAGGATATGTACATGGGATTGAGCCCATTCGAAGCTCCAGCCACTTTTTCACTCATGCCATATACCGAACTGGAGCACGGGGTGTGGTATCCCAGAGGAGGGATGTACAGCGTCACTGAAGTATTGGCGGCTCTGGCTCGCCAGGCAGGTGTTGAATTCATTTTTAATGCGAATGTTGAGCAGATCGAGATCATCGGGGGAATGGCACAAGGGGTAAGGCTGGAAAGTGGTGAACACTTGAAAGCGGATATCATCGTGGCAAATGCAGACCTGCCTTATGTCTATCAAAAATTACTTCCGCCGGATGGGATGGTGAAGAAACTGGCAAAGAAACATTACTCATGCTCCGTTCTCAGTTTCTTCTGGGGTCTGGATAAGCCCTTTCCTTCCATTCCTCCCCACGCTTTGTTTCTGTCAGAGGATTATCAAGGAACGTTCGAATCTATCATAAATGACCTGGGAATGCCCGCCAACCCCAGCGTTTACTTCCACGCTCCAACCCGGTTAGACCCTTCCATGGCTCCTGAAGGACAGGATACCTTGATCAGCGTTGTACCAATTGGCCATCTTTCTGGTGATAACGACCAGGATTGGGAGACCTTACAAAATCTTGCCCGGGCCAAGATTTTGGATAAAGCACGCAGGTTTGGCATCACAGATCTACAGGATCATATTAAGTTCGAGACAGTATTTACACCCCTGACCTGGCAGAGACGCTACAATCTGGTAAAAGGTTCAACACATGGGTTGAGTCATCACCTGACCCAGATGGCGTATTTCCG
>JBDKSY010000230.1:0-2349 GCA_039680395.1 Anaerolineaceae bacterium
AAGATGAGTGCGGGGAGGCTCGAACTCCCAACCAATGGCTTAAAAGGCCACTGCTCTACCATTGAGCTACGCACCCAAGCGAACGGTATTGTAACACGTCCCTTTTTGAGCGTCAACAAAATATCTCATGAAAAACTCCATTTTTTGGAATTAATACCAGGCAGAAACTATGGCAATTACCCTTGACTCTCCCCCTGGGGGATATTATATACTCCCTGTGAATGATGCATCATCGTCTGGGGACGCCCGGATAGTCTTCATAAACCAGGGACAGGGAAGGCAGAATGTATAAGATTGGTGAGTTTGCACGAGCCGGGAACGTAACGGTAAAGACACTTCGTCATTATGCGCGCATTGGCTTGTTGCGCCCGGGGTGGGTGGATCGCTTCACTGGGTACCGGTATTATACCGATGACCAATTGAATCGTCTGAACCGCATTCTTGCACTGAAAGACCTGGGTTTCTCATTGAAGCAGGTAAGTCTGTTATTGGATGATGACCTGCAAATTGATAAGTTGCGCACTATGTTAACAATGAAGCAGAGTGAATTAACTCAACGGGTTCAGGTCGAGCAACACCGGCTTGAACAAGTTGAAGAACGTCTGCGTCAGATCGAACAAAAGGGACATTCAGCACTTGTTCCATCAGGTTCAAAAAAGGAGATAAAAATGGAACTCAAACTGGTCACCCGGCCTGCTTTTACCGTGGTCGGTATGCTGTATGTAGGTAAGAATCAAAATAATGAAATCCCAGAAATGTGGGTTAAGTTTAATAAACGCGGTAATGAACTGGTTTGTACAGGTGATGCTGCGTATGGGGTATGCCAATGGGTGAATGATGGCTCCGATGGGATCTTCGAATACCTGGCAGGGTACGAAGTGGATCCAAATGACCCAATCCCCGAGGGAATGACAGCCCGAACCGTTCCTGCGAATACCTGGGCTGTGTTTGAGCATCGCGGAGCGGCAGATACTTTAGGCGACACGTATAATCGAATTTACCAGGAAATCCTCCCTGCCTCGAATTACCGCCAGACGGAGGATGGACGGGATATGGAAGTCTACACTGACGAATTTACTTTCTTCGCACCAGATTCGATCATGTATATTTACGTGCCTGTGATCGCCAGATAAACCACGATTGATAGATAGCAATCCTTCTCCCATTTATGCAAAAGTAAATGGGAGAAGTTCATTTATTCCATATATTTATCAAGATAGGAAAATGGGATCAACAAGAGGTGAGGTCGCCCTTTTTAACCTGAACGGTTGGGTTTTCCTGCATGTTTTTTCTATGGCAAGTATAATTCTGCTAACTAATTTTTGCGGAAAAAAACGAAGATTTGAGCCCAATCACCCAGAACATATTCTCTCATGTTACCAACCTCTGGCGAAAACTAACCCGAGACAAACTGCTTAAGAACACCAGCATTTATGTCATCGGCAATATCATCCAGCGCGCAGCAGAATTCTTGTTACTACCCTTATGGGCAGCTTTCCTTACCCCTGAGGACTATGGCATAACGGGGACTATGGCTGCCTACACAGGGGTTTTGGTTACCATATTAAGCCTTGGATTACCCAGCTCCATAGCCCGTCATTATTACGATTTTTTGGATGATCCACTTGAGCAAAAGAGATATACCAGCTCTATCCTGGTTTTTCAGGGATTATTAGCTCTGGTAGTAACGATCGTTTTATGCCTGGTAGGAGAACCACTTTGGAATTTGCTCTCTGATGAGACGATCCCATTTCTTCCCTTTGTGGTTTTCATGCTGTGGATATCCTTTTTCCGTTCGGTAATTCAAACCCCCACAAACCTGTATCGTGCCGAGCAAAAAGCCAAAGAATTCATGTATGTTCAATGGGGGGGCTTCCTCACAACGACAATTTCAGCCATCATTTTCGTTGTGCTGCTCAAACAAGGTGCATATGGACAGATGTTAAGCACCGTGATTGCTGCAGGGGTGATGGCTGTTGTTGTGTTGTTCCTGGTATTGCGCCGCTGGTTTGTGCCAAAGATTAGTTGGGGTCATATTAAAGAAGGATTGAAATATGGTTTACCCATTGTGCCACATACCCTATCGGCATGGGCACTGAGTGCTGCAGATCGTATCGTGCTGCAGCAATTTGTAAGCCTGTATGATATTGGTCTCTATAACTTTGGCCGTCAGATCAGTATGGCAATGCAGGTGTTGACAACTGCCATCAACCAGGCCTGGGCTCCTCATTATTATCAAATGATGGCAAAGGGACAAAATCCAAATAATCACCTGATCAGGGTTGTTTCTTTTTATATTGCTGGTATTGGTGGTCTGTGCCTGGCTGCAACGTTATTCATGCCGGAATT
>JBDKSY010000231.1:0-2800 GCA_039680395.1 Anaerolineaceae bacterium
GCAACAGAATATATTTACCAGCAGATCATTGCCAGGCGCAATCGGGGAGATGCAATTCTGCTTATCTCGGCTGATCTAAATGAGATCATGTCCATTTCTGATCGCATTTTGGTCATTTATGCCGGCATGATCGTTGCTTCGATACCGATCAAAGATGCCCGGGAAGAAGACCTGGGTTTGTATATGTCAGGCAGTACCATAAAACAGAAGGTGAATTAAAGGTGCAATATGGATCAGGATAATTCAAAGGCACCCCTTGTAAAGGAAAAGCAGAGATTTTTCCATTCAATTGTGAAGAGATGGAAGGACGCCATTCCCATCATTTTTGCAATACTGGGTGGGATCATCATTGGGGGTGTGATGATGCTGATTGCGGGTCACAACCCATTCACAGCCTACACTGCATTATTGGTGGGTGCTGTTGGCGAGCCATATAACCTGGCAGCTACACTCGGCCGAGCCATTCCCATTTTGGGATGCGGCATTGCAGCAGCTTTAGCTTTTAAAGCAGGGCTGATCAACATTGGTGGCGAGGGGCAATTAGTTCTGGGTGCTTTGGGCGCTACGATGGTTGCGCTGTTTTTTCCACCTGGATGGCTTTCCATCATTGCCGCTTTGCTGGCAGGGGTGATCTTTGGCGGATTCTGGAGCTTTCTTTCCGGCTTCTTTCAGACAAAATTTCGTGTTCCAATTCTTATCAGCAGTCTGCTGATGAACTATATTGCCACTGGCTTTGTCTCTTATATGATCTTTGCTCACCTGATCGAACCAGGCGGTTCGCGCAACCAGACGCCACTCTTTCCTGAAGCGACCCGTTTTGCCAAGTTGATCCCTGGCACTACCGTTCACTGGGGTATTTTTGTGGTGCTCTTCATTGTGGTGCTGGTAGGTTTCTTGATGTTTCGTTCGGTGTCAGGCTATGAGCTGCGTATGTTTGGTGCCAACCGGGAATTTGCAGAAGCGGGTGGGATCAAACCCAAACGCATGACCCACCTTGTGATGGCGATCAGTGGGGGAATAGCCGGTATCACGGGCGCCTGCCAGGTACTGGGAGTGTACTACCGGTTGATTGATACATCGCTTACTCTACCCGGATATTACTGGTCCGGAGCAATGGCAGCCATTCTTTCCAATAACAACCCGATTGGGATGGCGCTGGCAAGTATTTTCTTTGCGGCAGTTCAAACAGGAGCTTCAGGCATGGAGCGCGCTACCGAAATACCCTTTGAATTATCTTATGTTGTTCAGGCTATCATGATCCTGTTGATCGCAGTGCGTGGTTTCTTAAAGCCTGTACCAAAGGAAACCTTATGACAGACCTTTTCGATGTCACCCTGCTTAATTCAACGATTCGGATGATCGCACCAATATTACTGGCAGCATTGGGCGGGCTGTTATGCGAGCGTGTGCTGGTGTTCAATATCATTCTTGAAGGAACCATGTTGATCGGTGCTTTCACCGCCGTTGCGGTAAGTTACGCTACCGGTAGTTCTGTGATCGGGGTAGCATGTGCAGCACTGGCGGGCCTTCTGTTCAGTCTGTTATTAGGGCTGTTTGTGGTAACCCTGAAAGGCGATGCCATTGTTGTTGGTATTGCGCTCAATATGCTGGCAAGCGGCGTTACAACTTTCCTGCTGCGATCAATCTTTGGGGTGAAAGGGCAGTTCACCTCACCAAATATTCAAAGCCTTGCAACATGGGATATTCCAGTGCTCAAAGATATTCCCATCGTGGGAGATATTCTTTCTGGGCATAGCTGGGTGGTGTATCTTTCCTGGTTGCTGGTGATCGTGGTTTATATCTTTTTGTTCCGCCATCGTGCCGGGCTGCATATACGAGGGGTGGGTCAAAACGATATGGCAGCAGAGACCCTGGGGATCAATGTTTCTCGTGTGCGTTATGCCGCAGTAGCGGTCTGCGGTTTGCTGGTAGGCATTGCTGGTGCGCAACTTTCATTGGGTCAGGTAACCCTGTATGTGGAAAATATGGCATCAGGGCGTGGATGGATCGCTCTGGTGGCAGTGATGCTGGGAAGAGCTCACCCGGTAGGAGTGCTGTTAGCCAGCTTGTTGTTCGGTTTCTCGGATGCGTTGGGATACCGGCTGCAGGGATCGAGCCTGCCCTCGCAAATTGCTGGCATCATGCCTTATGTGGTGACGCTCATCGCGTTGTTTTTCCAGCAAAGCAGGAAAAAGCAGCAGGTGTGATACGACGAAAGTGAATAATAAGGTTGCAAGCACAAGCATAAGGCTCGAGTACCATTTTCAACCTGCCATTGATGTATAATCCAGCTCATGTCTCCAGATCCATGGATCACATTGGCGATCGTCGCCATCACGTTCATTGGTATTGCCATCGGGCGTTATCCAATCATCAAATCGAACCGGACAACGATTGCCCTGATGGGTGTGGCGCTCTTGCTGGCAACCTCTCAGGTGAAATTCAAGGAATTAACTTCGTATATTGATTTTGATACGATCATCCTACTTTTCAGCATGATGATCATAAACGCCAATTTGAAACTTTCGGGCTTTTTCAATGTAGCCGCAAATGGTATTACGAAATTGGCGCACACACCGCGTGCATTCCTGGCAGTTGAAATTCTGGCAGTGGGGGTGCTGTCTGCGTTATTCCTCAACGATACCATTTGCTTGATGTTTGCACCATTCATTATCAGCTTGACCGATGCCTTGAAACGCAATCCCATGCCATACCTGGTCGCCCTGGCTACCGCTTCAAACGTGGGTTCCACCGCAACGCTGACGGGCAATCCTCAAAACATGATCATCGGCACAGCATC
>JBDKSY010000232.1:0-4578 GCA_039680395.1 Anaerolineaceae bacterium
CCACAACGGGATCAATTGCTTCAGAAGCTTTACAAAAATATGAAAGTATTCGTTTAGCAAAAAAAGGCAGAGCCGTCGTCGCAATTGTTGATGATTCTTGTGAAGGTTGCGGAGCCGCCATTCGCCCGGCAGAAAGACAGGCAGCCAGGTCATCCAATCAGCTTGTTTTTTGTGATACTTGTGGAAGAATTATCTATGCAGAATAAATAATGCTATCATCATTCTTTAACTTCGACCCTCTTTCTACTCTCCTTGGCTTTCTCACCGGGATTCTGGTTACTGTTTTAGTAACCCAGATCATCCATAACCGCAAATCGAAAGAAACTGCTCATTCGATCCAACCACACAAAGAAAAACCTGCGAAAACCCATGAAAATGCGCTCACTTTTCGAAATCTTGTCCTTCAGAAAGCACAATCTGAACATCTTTTAAACGCTCTCTGTTCTTTGGATGATATTCTCATTGAACCCGCTCTCATCGGTTCTCCATACCCCATACCAGCAGATATCTCAATTGAGCAATTACCATTTTCGATACAACTTTTCCCATATGCCCCAGATGTTCCACAGATTTCTGCAAGATTACCTTATCCAAAAGTTTCGCCCTATTCCTTGATTTCCAGGGTCAAAAAGATGGCAATTGTTGCTCCAACAGGATCAGGGAAGTCAGTTACTCTTGCTTCACTTGCCAGCCGGCTTGCTAAACAAGAAATATCCATTGGCAAAGATTCTCAATCTCTTCCTTTGTATTTCCATGCAACCGATATTGTCCTGGATAATTCCTCCAATGCACCAGAGGATATCCTGATCCGGGCATTAGGAAATGCATATCCATCAATAAGTGAAAAATTCTTGATTTTAATGGTAATGACTGCTCTACAGCAAAGTTATGCGATTCTTCTTCTCGATGGACTGGATGAGCTCTCTACCGATAACTACGCGCAATTTGCCATCTGGCTTTTGGGATTATGTAAAGCCTATCCTCATCTTCAGGTCGTAGTCACCCTTTCGCCTTCGAATATTTCTTACCTTCCAGATGGCGGTTTTAACTTAATGGGTTTATCCGCCTGGAAAGAAGAACAGTATCAGGAATGGTTAGGAAAATGGAAGGTGATTTGGAGCCGCAACCGCCTTCAACATCCAGAGCTAATTAAAAATGGAAAACCAATTGATACCGGCCATATCGAACGCTGGATGTCTCGACCGGTTTTTCAGACCCCTCTGGAATGGACTTTACAGGTTTGGGGCAATTTCAGCAATGATTTGAGTGGAAATTCGCTTCCTGAACTATTGCTTTCTTATCTATATAGAGTCACCTCTGGCTGTTTTGATTTAGGCAAATGGGCTGCCGTATGTCATTCTATGATGACTACTGGCAAGCTATCCATTACATCAGGTGAATTGGCTTCCACATTTCAGGGAACACAGAAGTTAAAAGGAAAATCGCAAAACACCTCTGAAAAAAATGATACCGAAGGAGCTTCACCCCTTCTTCCTCAAAATAGTTCGGAATATGTTGATCAATTGCTTGCAAATGGATTTATCCGACCAGGGCGAAAATCAGAATTCCGTTTCTCTCATCCATTAAGCCTTGCTTTCCTGGCGTCATTCCAGATGAATAATAGCCAAAGTGATCTCAAGATATTTCCGCAATGGGAAACCCAATCCATCGCTACTGGCATTTCTGCTATTCGTCTGCAAACACAAGAATGGTTCGATGCTGTTATCAAGGATACCAGGTCCTTCAATTACATCCAATCAAGTATTTCCAAACTAATTAATTTACCTTCCAATTCTTCGGATTGGAAAAATCGCTATTTTCAGTATCTTTCCAGTTCACTTGCAAACCATGATATACCCTTTGGTTTGCGTTGTCGTATAATTCCAGCTTTCTGGTACTCAGACGAAAACATATCTCTTAAATTCTTCCAGTACTTGCTGAAATCACCATATGAAGACATGCAAAGACTGGCGCTTATAGGATTGATCCCGTATACCAATTCATCTTCAGTGCTTCAACTTGTTCAATCTTACTTGAAAGATTCTTCACAAAACGTCAGGCAGACTGCCATCTTTATTTTAAGCACATCATGTCAGCAACAGGCACTTGAACTCCTCATGGATCTTTTAATTGGAGGGAATGAAACTGATCGCTTTACAGCTGCAGAAGCATTTATCAACCGCTCTACAGCAGGCATAAATGTATTGAAAGAAGCTTTACAAGTCGAAGATCTTCTTATCCGCCGGTCTGCTGTTTTTGGACTTTCTCATATCCATGAAGAATGGAGTAAAAACCTTCTGGAAGAAATTGCTGTTCAAGATAGCGAATGGATGGTAAAAAATGCCGCTACCCAGGCTTTGGAATATCATAACAACCCTCAACTATTTATTCCCCGGCGTCCTATACCACCTTCTGAAGCTGCCTGGTTGATCGAATTTGCCAGCCAGCAAGGCAGAGGTATTCCTTCGGGAAGTTATCCATTAGACCTGCTGATACAGGCCTCGCATTCACAGAATCTGCATAATGCAATCCATGCATTGCAATACCTGATGGTGAAAGATGACCCTGATATCATTCAACGTTTAAAAGATTTTTCAAAAGGAAATAATCCTTTACTTCAGGATTACGCCCTATTCATATTGATAACTAAATTCCTTCGGGGAAAAAAAATTTAAGCTCAGCTTTTTCCTGCTTGCATAGCTGCTAGAATGCGTTTCTCGGCTTCTGATGGAGAAATATCAATAATAGAAACCAGCTTGTTATGCCCTCTTGCTCCGGAAATTATTTCTATTTTCGATTCTGATACAGACAAAATATCCGCCAAAAATCGAGTTAATGCAATATTGGCTTTCCCTTCAACCGGAGGTGCAGCAACTTTAATTTTTATGGTTCCATCCTCCATGATAGAAGCAATTTGAGTTTTCGGTGCACCTGGAATTACTCGGATTGCCAGGGCTGCACCTGTTTTTCCATCATGGAATCGAACATTTTTTTTCGTTTGCTGCATTTTATCCAATGGAAGAAATCAGGTAGGACAGAAGTGAGTCAATCACCTGAACCAAGATCACCAGAACCAGGGGGCTGAAATCAATATTCCCTAATGGTGGCAAAAATCTTCGTATTGGTGCCAGAAATGGGTCTACAATTCTATCCAACGTTCGCCTGATAGGGTGAAACGGCGACATAAAAAACGATAATATTGCTTGAACAACCACAATAAAAATTAGTATTCGTGCGATAAGGTGAATTATTTGAATTAAAAAGCTCATTCGTTTATTATACCTGTTCTGTCCGGTTATTCAGAAGGACGAGACCGCATGATTGCTGTGCCAATCCTTACGAATGTAGCACCTTCTTCGATTGCCACTTCGTAATCCTGGCTGGTACCCATAGATAATTGATCAATGGGTAGTGTTGGAAATTGCTCATGTAATTTATTAAGCAGATTTCTCAATTTAATAAAATATGGTCGCGATAATTCAGGATTATCGAAAAATGGAGGCATTGTCATCAATCCATTTACCTTGAGATGAGGTAAAAAACTGATCTCACGTATCTGCTCTACCCATTGAGAAAAGGTAGCATCGTTCACCCTCCAACCATATTTGCTTTCTTCACCGCTAACATTGACTTCCAATAATACCGGCAGAATTTTTCCATTAACAGAAAGCACTTTTTCCAGCTTATAAGCAGTTTTTACGCTGTCGAGAGAATGGAGCATGGAAAATTCGTTAGCTACAATGGCAACTTTTCGGCTTTGTAAATGACCGATCATATGCCAATGTACTTGAGGGATATTTCGGAAATAGGCAATCTTTTCGGAAGCCATTTCAGGATAATTTTCTCCGAAATCATATATCCCACATTGAATTGCAGCTTCTATTCTTTCGATAGGCTGGTATTTTGTCACGACAATTATTTTGATGTCTTCTGCATTTCGTTGTGCACGCGTGGCTGCCTGTTCGATATTTTCCTGCACAGCCAACCATCTTTTATGTATTTCTTCAGTGAGGTGATTATTCATAGCAATGCTTTATTTTAATCCTATTACAGCTCCGAACCTTCCAGTTAACCCATTTTCTGCCCTGTGAGAATACCATCGAGATAAATCGCAAGCAGTACATACACCAGATATTTCCACATTTTCAACACCGGCATTCCGAAGAATGAGTCCGTTTGCTTTCCATAGATCCAATAAAAGCTTATTATCACAAGTTTTTACAAACTTTGATGTTTCTTCTTCTCCAAAAATATTCTGAAATCGCTGCAATACATCAATTTGGATTTCATAATGGTCAGGTCCAATAGATGGCCCTATACCTGCGTAGATATTCTGCGGATCGCAGTGAAAGACTTCCTGCATTTTTTGAACCGCTTTGGCTGCAATTTTTTTCACTGTTCCCTGCCAGCCCGCATGGATCAACCCAATAATATGTTTTTCAGGGTCATATAGCATGATTGGAACGCAATCAGCAAATCTCATAAGTAATGTTATTTCGGCTTTATCGGTCAAAATTCCATCTGCACGTAAATGAGGTTCGTTATATCCACGGGGCTGCAATGGGATCAAGATTTCAG
>JBDKSY010000233.1:0-2809 GCA_039680395.1 Anaerolineaceae bacterium
GAAAACTTCACCGGTGCCACCATCTACCGTGATCCATTCACCTTCTTTTACCAGTTTGCCATTGGAGATCATGGTGCGTTTATTCATATCAATTTTCATCATGGATGCACCAACTACACAGGGAACACCAAACTGGCGGGCAACTACGGCTGCATGAGACGTAGCGCCACCTTCACTGGTGAGAATACCTTTGGCTGAAAGCATACCGTGAACATCATCTGGTTTGGTGAATGGCCGCACCATAATAACGTCTTGCTTATGTTCTTTTGCCATCTTTTCGGATGTATCTGCATCGAAGTACACCTGACCTACAGCGGCGCCTGGTGATGCATTCACACCAGAAGCAAAGAACCGGCCTTCTTTGTGCGCTTTCTTCAGATCATCTGCATTGAATTGCGGGTGAAGCAGCGTATTCACATCATCGGGGCTGACACGTTCAATGGCCTGATCCTTCGTGATCATGCCTTCGCTGACCATTTCAACTGCGATACGAACGGAGGCTGCTGCGGTGCGTTTTCCATTGCGGGTCTGCAACATCCACAAACGACCATGCTCGATGGTAAACTCAACATCCTGCATATCTTTGTAGTGCTTCTCGAGTTTTGAAACAATATCGAGGAATTGCTTGTAAGCTTCTGGTAATGGCCCACCGAGGGTGTCAATCTTTTCAGTGTTGCGAATTCCAGCCACAACATCTTCGCCCTGGGCATTCAACAGGTAATCGCCATACAGCTTGCGCTCGCCGGTTGCGGGGTTACGGGTGAAGGCTACGCCTGTACCTGAATCCCAGCCCATGTTACCGAAGACCATCGTCACAATGTTGACTGCAGTACCCAGGTCATCTGGAATGTTTGTGGCACGGCGGTAATCAATGGCACGTTTGCCCATCCATGAGCGGAAGACAGCTTCAGTTGCCAGCTCTAACTGTTTGAAAGGATCTTGCGGGAAATCAAAACCTTTCTCCTTTTTGACAACAGCTTTGAATTTTTCAGTCAATTCTTTTAATGCTGCCGCATCCATATCGGTATCGGCTTTGGCGCCTTTCGATTCCTTGAATGAATCGAGCACTTCTTCGAATGCTTCGTCAGTGATCTCGAGCACCACAGAACCAAACATCTGGATCAGGCGTCGGTATGAGTCGTAAACAAAACGCTCATTACCAGTCAATGCAACCATACCACGGGCAGTTTCATCATTGAGACCAATGTTGAGTACAGTGTCCATCATGCCAGGCATGGAGAATTTTGCACCCGAACGGCAGGAAACAAGGAGAGGGTTCTTGGCATCGCCAAATTTCTTGCCCGATTCTTTTTCAACCGCTTTGAGTGCGGTCATCATCTGATCCCACTGCCCTTCGGGGAATTTCGAACCGGCAGCAGTGTAAGCATTGCATGCCTCGGTAGTAACAGTGAAACCAGGAGGAACTGGCACACCGATACGTGCCATTTCTGCCAGATTGGCGCCTTTTCCACCTAATAAACCACGAACATTATCCCAGTTGCCACCTACATATTTTTCAGCCTGGTCTAATTCGTTAAAAAGATATACCCATTTCTTTGTCACAGCACAACCTCCTGTAAAATGCTTAATCTCCACGGGGGAGTAAAATTTTTTGCCAAAACTAGAACATTTTACCATATATTGAGTTTAACTTGTTAGGACAACCTTCTCTGACTGATAGAACAAATGATGTGATTTAATCATATTAATTCGCTCGCGATGTGTATTATTTTGCATATCATGAATAGTTGAAAGATTTCTTTTGTGCATTTGCCTTTTGTCACTGCAAGCGCAGCGTGGCAGTCTCCCCCTATAGGATTGCATCACCTTACAAATAACGCAAGTTTCGCAATGACAGCTTGCTTGTCACTGCGAGCAAAGCGTGGCAGTCTCCCTGCATGAGATTGCATCGACCTGTAAAAAACGCAGGTCCTGCTGTCAAACCCATGGATCTTGGTGAATAGTACAGGAAATCGGTCGAGTCAAAAACCGGCTTCACCTTACAGGTGAGATTGTGTTACCTGATCTTTCCTGTCACACAACTCACGAAGAAGCGGCAGTATTGATGTCATGGGTAAAAGAGTGAGGGTGTGATAAACAGAAAAATATCATACTGTTTTGTTTTTGAACTTAATCATAAAATAAAGCAAAACGCACTACGTGTTATTTTCGTGATGGGATACTGTTTATAGACAAGATGAGGAGGATAACGAAATGAAAAAATATCCGAAAACAGAAAAATATGATAACAACTGGGTTAGTGAAAACTGGATGGGACCTAATCCGCTGTGGCTGCTTGAGGAGTTGTGCGAACACATACAATTGAAGCCGGGTATGAAGGTTCTTGACATGGGTTGCGGAAAGGGCATTACTTCAGTATTCCTGGCGAAAGAATTTGGCGTAACGGTATTTGCCAATGACTTGTGGATTAGCGCTACAGAGAACCTCAAACGCTTTGAGGAAGCCGGCGTAGCCGAACTGGTATTTCCAATCCATGCAGAAGCCCATGCCCTGCCTTATGCCGAGGGGTTCTTCGATGCTGCAATATCAATAGACAGCTACCAATATTTTGGAGCAGATGAAATGTATTTTCCATGCACATACTCAAAGTTGGTAAAGACCGGTGGTCAATTTGGCATCGTGGTTCCAGGTTTAACGAGAGAATTTGATAAAGGCTATCCTGATACGCTTAAAGAGCATTGGGAGGGGGAAATGTTCAGCTTTCACAGCAAGAATTGGTGGCGGCATCTTTGGGAAAAGACCGAACTTGTCGAAATCACCGCTTGTTATGATATGGAAGAACCTAAAG
>JBDKSY010000234.1:0-4725 GCA_039680395.1 Anaerolineaceae bacterium
AGCACAGGTGGCGTACTCTTTTCAGCCGCTTCTGCAAGCGATTGGCGTTCCATCAGATCGCGCATGAGAGAGATGGCATCATCATTGATCAATCCGCCCGTTTTATTGTACAGAGCGTTATGGTAAAGTAATTGGGTAAAAGACTCTTCTTCTGGAGTTTTCATCTGGTTGGGGTAGAACTTAAAAATCCCAATATTGATCACGCCAAACAAATGAGCACTATGCGGGTCAGGCATGATCTGTGAACCATCGGCTGCCAACAGGCTTCCTGGCAGATCACCTTCAACAGGTGCAATGGCAGCAATCAACGGCTCAGAGACAGGTATAGCACAGCGCAGGCGATCTACTTTGCGTAACGCCAACAATACTTTTTCGCGTAATACTTCATTTTGGTTTTTGGTTTCTTCCAGGAGATATTTTGCCATGTCTAATTTTGTAGACAGGGTATGTTCATATTCCTGAGTGCGTTCACCCATTTCTTTTATCTGCGATCGAATTTGTTGAAAGTTGACTGGCATTGACCTCCACCCCATTAACAGAACATTTGTTTTGTTAATATTATACTACACCCGGAAAAGAAATGCCGCCTGGCTCATCCAGACGGCATCATTGCTATAGAAAATTTCCAATTTAGGGTTCAGAGGTGGTAACCCAATCAAAGTCAATTTTGACTGCATCTTCTGCATAAGACATGGCACCAATTCCGGCATATCCGCTTGAATAATTATTATCGGTGATAACAAGCGGTTGCTTATCAGCGCCTTTCGGCTGGACGCCATTGATGAAGGGAATGATCTGATTTCCATAACAGAGCAGACCAAGGGTATTGATATTGGTGCCATTTTTCAAATCTACACTTGCCAGGTTGGGATAGCCGCCCAGCAGATTGACGTACGGATTTTGCTTTTGTGCTTTTAGAGCAGAATCATAACGATAGAAGGCAAAACGACCCACCTCATATCCTGCTGTGGAAACCCGCAATTCATACCATCCTTGATCAGACATGCGGCATGTAACTGCAATCCCATTTCGACCTGTCTGGATGGTTTCAACGTTTGCTTCAACATAGACATCTTCATATTCTGCAGATGTGTTATAGGCATACACATACGCTTCGACTTTGCGAGGAAGCTCAAAGCGAAGCTTTCCATTGACAGGAGTGACGTACGTGGCGTTGGGATCACCGGTGACAATAAAGTACTGCCAATAACTCAGATCGCCGGTAAAGTCTTCGGTGAAGTAAAGCGAAGCAGGTGTGAAAGTTGGTGCCAATGTTGGTACAGTCGTAGGTATGGTAAGGGTCGGTATGCTCGTTGCTTCTTCGATAACAGGTTCTTCAGTAACGGCTTCTTCTGTTACTTCTTCGGTTTCTTCGGCAGTGACTTCTTCAGTCTCATCTACATTCTTCGAGTCTATATTTGGCAGGTTTATGGTACAGGCAAGGGAAACTAGCAATAAAATCAAAACTGGAATAATAACTCTCTTCTTCATAATTTTTCCTCCTGATAAAGCAATTATCGAGCATTGATAATGTAAATACTATACAAATATTTAGAACTCAAGTCAAGAAAAATAGCCTGCTATTTCTGGCAGGCTATTTAATGGATGTGATGGAAATTATTCACCACTCTGGAATGGGTCATAACCCGGATTGCTTCCTGACCAGCAGCAGGCTGCTTTATCCATGGAGCTGCATGCTGTTCCAAGTGAGCAGCGATGAGCATGCAGGCGGGCGGGTTGATCAGGAAGAAACTCTTCTGGATAGATTTCTTCGACTTCCAGCTTTACATTGCTATTGACATGATCACAGAATCGAACTTTTAATGTATTCCATTGCCTGTAAGCCATAGTACCTCTCAATCACCGTTAATTCATCCTATTTGTATAGTTTAAAGAATTTCATCTGTTTTGTATAGTGATATGTGTAACGATCTTGTTCAAACCATTGGAAAAATGGGTTTCATTCTGGATTTTCAGTATCATCCTCCGGGGCGGGTTCACATTTCCCTTCGATGATGTCTGGATCTGCTTTTTTCTTTGAACTCTTCGGTAATTCCTGTCGTAAATTGGACAGATGCTCCTGAACAATATGCTGCGGGCAAAGCGCGATGAACAAGGTGAAGCCCAATCCGATAATGGCAGCATCATCCAATGGGGTAGGCAGATCTATGGGATTGATCAGGTAAATGATGCTGAACACGGGCAATGCTTTTAGAAAGAGATTGACCCGTTTATCCATCATCAACCGCCAGATAAGTTTTATGCGCAATACCAGTTCTGTAATGAAACCGCTTGATGGAATGATATCGCCAGGGTTGGAATTTGTCATTTCTGCCTCCTCGAATGGCTATACAGTTATCTTATCATTAAAGAGAGGGTTTTCTTACCTGATCAAAAAAGGTTTTCAGCTTTTCCCGAGTGGATACACGGCTTGCATTCTGAAAGATCCTTTGAGCATTGATAGCTTTAGCTTTCTCTCGCAAGTCTTTTGCTTCCAAAGCGGTTAAAATGGCGCGGGCAATGTCATCTGGCTTATACGAATCTACCAGGAATCCGTTTACCCCAGGAGTGATCCATTCTCGCAGGCTTTCCAGGTCGCCAGCGATGGGAAAACATCCACACGACATGGCTTCCAGCAGAGTATTGGGTGTGCCGTCGTGTGTGCTGATGCTGACGGAGACCTGACAGACACGGAATAATTGCCAGAGCTCGGACTGTGTCAGGTAAGGTAAGAGAAGGACATTCTTTTCGACATGATATTGGTGCGCATATTGTAAAGCTTCTTCCTGCCCCTCCATCGCCGGGCAGAGAAAGGTAACATTTGGATCCTTCAGTAATACCAATTGGGCTGCCTGGAAGAATTCACAAGTGTTGATGTATCCGGGTCGCAACCCTCGTGGGTTGATCACATATTGTCCTTGAGACGAGACCCATCGCGAAACATCTGGTTTTTCTTTGGAAAGAAGAATTTCAGCCAGGTCAATGCCACCAGAGCCGGGAACAACCAATGCGGGTTTCTGTTGCTCAAATCCCCATTGCACCCCCAGGCGAAGGTCTCTGCTTGCATCGGCAAGCAAACCGTCTGCTCGCTGCAATGCTTTTCGTGTCCAGCGTCGCATACTGGCTGACCCACGTGAATGAAGCGTGAGGTCATTCCCCCATATCGAAATTACCAGAGGAATACTGGCAGGTGTGTAGCTCGCAAGCATGCCTTCAAAAGGGATACGCAGCGCATGGACGAGATCGGGCTGCCATGCTGCAATGGTTTTCTGCAGGTTCTTCCCTGCATCGGGCAGCGTGAGTGGCCCCAACCAGTAACGAACGTGCATAAGTTGTTTACGGGCTTTCCGCACAAGACTGCTGCTTTTTTTCCTCTTCTGGCTGCTGCCAGCAACCTGGGTTCCTGCCATTCCTGAAAAGGCTACCGGAATTACCGTTTGCTCGACAACCCCTGGCAAGGTGCCACAGGGGAATGTGGAAACGAGTGCCACTTCATAACCCATGCCGGTAATAGTCTTCAACCATTGGTGGGTAATGGGGCTGCGTCCATCTGCGACCAGGAGGATTTTCATTCTTTCTCCCCCAGCACAAAATGGATTGCCTTCATGAACTGGCTGACCATCACCTCCACATTGATCTCATCATGAACGATCCGATATGATTCCAAACCCATTTCCCGCAGATGAGAAGGATCGGAAAGAGCAATCTGGAGGGTATCTCGCAGGGCAGTGAATTCCCCTTTGGACACCAACCAGCCATTGCCTTCTCGTACCAGGTCACGCTGGGTACCATCTGCTTCAGCCACGATCACTGGCAAAGCATGGGTCATTGCCTGCTGTATGGCGAGGCCACCAGTGCCCGGCAAGACAAATAGATCTGCGCTATGAAAGAAGAAATCCAGCTCTTCGCTGTATTTTGCACCGTGGAAAGTGGTGTGTGGATAAATCTCATGGGCAAGCTTTTCAAGATTTTCGCGTTCAGGTCCTTCGCCAATGATCTCGAGCAATGGTTGGATAGATTCAGGTAGTGCTGCACAAGCTCGAATAAGCAGGTCAATATTCTTCCGTGCCTGCAGCCTGCCAACAAATAGAACCTTAACTGCCTTCCCCATGTTAATTTCAGGTTGTTTTACAGGAGGTTGTTCGGGACGGAGGGTGACAGCATTGGGAGCAGTGAATACCTTTTCGGGTGGGAAACCCATTTGAATGAATTCTTGCCTGCCCTGCTCGCTGTAGGCTAATAAAGCATCGAACTGCATCAACCAGAGATGCTTGATCACTTTTGAGATGAAATTGCTTGAAGGTGAACCCAATCCCCACCCGATGACCGGGCGTCTGCGTTTTTTCATCCAACGGATCATCGAAGGGAGATGCAGGTAACGCGGGTTGGCTTCAATGATCAATACTTCAGGATCGAATTGCTTCAACCAGGAAAGATAATTCTTTTGGATGCACAGGTAAAACCTGTTAGAAAAGATGTGAAGATTCTCGGCTTTATAGTGATGTGCTTTTAGCAGTGGTATTGCCTGCCCCAAATTTTCCTGTTCCCGTGGTTCACCGGCAAATACCGAGACATGGATTCCTGGCTCTTTTGCCAGAGTGTCAAAAAAGATATTCCTGTAAGCGGGTAAAACCCGCTGGAGAATTCCTATCCGTAAATCAGTATCACTCATGCGATCACTCGTACCGTTGAACCCAGGGGAGATTTTTCCACTTCGATCCTGGC
>JBDKSY010000235.1:0-2117 GCA_039680395.1 Anaerolineaceae bacterium
TGCCTGGAATCAACAGATTCTCTCATTTACTAAATCCTTGATTTCCCTGAGAAAAACCCACCCCTGTTTTCGAAGAGGGATTCCCCAAAGACTCGCCGCGTTTAATGGCTTGTTCGCATTCCAGCAGACTTATGAAAACGATGAAGCGCTTGTAGTGATCAATACCCGGGAAGCTATTCCAACGATAAAAATTCCTATTGCCAGCCAAGCAAAATTGTGGCAAGACTATGCAACCCAGCAGGTTTATCCGGCATATTCAGGATACCTTATCATTGATAAAGTTCTTGCCAAGAGTTCTCAGGTGCTTCTTCCAGTTTATTAGCAGAATTTAGGGAAATTTTTCCTGCAAAGGCCCTTAACTGCCTGCCATTAAAGAATGAAACCATTCCAGAGAAAAACTTGTGGGCAGCTTCAACCTCATTTCTTTATCAGCCACAATACCGAAGGCTTTGTTGGCAAAAAGCGTTCTCTTTTCTCAGTTTGGTACGGGTTAACTGATTTTAGTCCTTTCAAAAGGTATAATGAGTAATGGTTTTCTTAGATAATTTCACCTATGCCTGATATTCCCCACAAAGCCATCACTGTCTTCAGCGGCTCAGCCAACCATCTCGCCCAGATTTACCTGGATGGAGCCTGGAATCTGGGAGCTACCCTGGCAGCTCATCGGATTACTCTTGTCTTTGGAGGAGGAAAGACCGGCTTGATGGGAGCTGTCGCTGACGGAGCCTTAGCGCACAGCGGTGAGGTAATCGGGGTGATCAATGATGGGCTCAATACACCCAACCTGGCTCATACAGGTCTGACCCGTATGGAAGTCCTCCCAGACATCCAATCACGCAAAGCCCGTATGTACGAACTGGCAGACGCCTTCATTGCCCTACCCGGCGGTTTTGGCACCTTTGATGAAGTATTTGAAACTCTCACCTGGGCACAAATTGGATTGCATCAAAAAGGGCTTGGTTTTCTTAATCTCAATCACTATTTTGACCCCCTGCTCACGCTGATTGAACACGCCATCTCCGAGCATTTCATCTACCCAGAGCATCAAGAGCTTTATCGCACCTCCACTGATCCGGAAACACTGCTTTGTGAGTTGGCAAACTATCAAACACCCGAAAATCTTGGCCGCTGGGTAGAGCGTCCATGAATGACAAATCTCAAGTCACCACCCTGTTCATAGACCTGGATGATACGGTCTATCCCACCTCTGCCGGCATCTGGCAACTGATCCAGCAGCGGATTTTTACCTATATGGAGCAGGTGTTGGGTTTTCCCCCAGCCGAAGTGCCCACTCTGCGGGAACGCCTGTTCACCACTTATGGAACCACTCTGCGAGGATTGCAGGTCGAATACCACGTTTCCATGCAAGACTACCTGGATTATGTGCATGACCTGGATCTGAGTGAGTACCTGAGCCCAAATCCGGAGCTTCGGGTTGCTTTGGAAGGCTACAGCCAGACTAAGTGGATTTTCACCAATGCCAGCGCCGGACATGCCCGCAACGTCCTTAATGTCATGGAGCTTAAGAATATCTTCGATGGCATCATTGATGTGACCGATGTTGAACCGTACTGCAAGCCCCACCCGCAGGCTTACCAGATTGCCTTGCACTTGGCTGGCAATCCCCTGCCACGCCAATGCCTGCTGGTGGATGATCGCTGGCAGAACCTGGCAGCAGCCAGGGACTTGGGTTTCCAAGTTGTATTGATCTCGGATGAACCTGAACCAGGCTACCCCACCATTCAAAAACTGGCTGATCTGCCCATAGTATTTCCACAATAAACCTGAATTTCCAACCTGCCTACAGATTCTCCTTGACCTGTGACCGCCTCCTGAAGTTGAGCAGCAGGATATTTTCACCATAAACGGTCAGCCATATGGTTACATACAAGAGGGAAGGCTTGTTTTACTTAAATCATTGACAACTATGTCAAGATAATATATATTAATGTATATTATGTTGACTCAAGTACAAGCTCAAAAATTCGCGATTGAACACCAAACCACGGTAGATAACATTCTGAAAGAACATTTCCAGATGGTGCTTTTGGATGCGCTATTCAACTCATCCCTGGGTGATAAGTTGGTATTCAAAGGCGGAACTGCCCTGCGCCTGG
>JBDKSY010000236.1:0-1841 GCA_039680395.1 Anaerolineaceae bacterium
TTCAGAACTTCTTGATAATCCAGGGTTGTGCTCAAGTTCTCAAGCAGTGAGTTGAATTTTTGAGATTGATCGCGTTCATGCTGCCGGGCAGCTTTTTCGACTTCTTTTTTCTGGTTGATCACCGCCAATTGCTTTGCTCGTTGACGTAAGTTCACTTTATGGCAGATCCAGCCTACGATGACGGCAAATACAGCATCAATGAACAGGGCAATACCCAACCAGATAAAGCGTTCTAAACCATATTGTGAGCCAAATATCGTCCAGGTTGCCTGGACAAGAACAACCAAAACCCCAGTCCAGATCACACCTTTCCATTCATAGTAAATACCAGCAGTGATGATAGGAAGAAGGATGATGACCCACGGCAGTGTGCCAGCCAACCCACCTGAAAATATGAAAAGCGCTGCAGCAACAATGAAATCAAGCACCACGCTTAAGATGCGTTTCGCATTGAATTGCTTATTGGCTATGCTCATGGAAGAAATGATGATATTCCAGATAGCAGAAGTTATCATCAATCCTGCGGTAAAAGGGGTATACCAGTCAGTCAGCCCAGCAATAACAGCAGTGCCGATCAAGAAGATCCACCGGGAAAAGGCCGCATACCAATCTGCATAAAAAGGGGAGTCAAGTGAACGCATTATTTATTGTACCATCCAAATAAATACCGTACCATCTGCAGAAGCTGAAAGCAAACGAGTACCATCAGGAGAAAAAGCAAGAGCAGTCAGGTTATCTGGATGTATTGGCCAGTCTCCCAGGCGATGCTGCTGGGCAACATCCCAAAGTGTGAGCGTTTTTCCGTTGGTTGAAGCCAGCAAACTACCATCGGGTGAATAAACCAAAGCCAATGAAACCATGTCACCACTACGTAAAAACGAAGGGGGTAGATTATTCTCTGGATCCCATAATTTGATAACCGGGAGAAAATCATCTCCAATTGTGGCGCCGGCGGATGTGGCAATCGTCTTTAAGTCAGGGCTCAACGCCCATGCCTGAACGAAATCTTCATGCTCCAGGCGGGGTGCCAGAGCACCGCTGGCAGTATCAATCAACTGTACGGTTCCACGGGCAACAAATACCAGTTTTGATCCACCAGCAGCAAAATGAACAGAATAGACAGGAGCCGCGGTTTCGAAACCGGTATAGCGAGTGAGGAAATTACCGGTCTGCACATCCCACAGGTCAGCTTCGAAATTCTCATCTGAAGTGGTGAGCAGAGTCTTGCCATCAGGAGAAAACTCTGCCATAGGAAAGATATCAGTGGGTTTAATGGAAAGTACTTTAGTGCCGGTGGTAATATCTAATAGATCAATCGTCTGATGATTATCAGTTATAACAAAAAGGTTGGCTGCCAGTGAAAAATCCAGCAAATCGTAGGATTGGATCTGAATATTATTGAGAATTTTCAGGCTGCTGGCATCGAACACCTGAAACCCCTGACTGGAACCTACCGCGAATCGTTTACCATCTGCACTCCATTGCAGGCGATACGGGTTTAGAAATTGAACCTGAGAAACGGTACGCAGATATCCAGCGTTAGAAACGCTGATCACAGCAGGTGAAGGTGTTGGTGATTCGACAGGTACGCTTACTTCAGTTGCAGGGGGTTGAGTTTCGACCTGTTTCGAATTTTCTTTCACAGGCGTGCAGCCTGAAATTAGAATAATTAAGATAATTTCCAGGATTACTCGCCACTGCTTCATTCCAACCTCCTCATTCAGAACTGCGAGCCATTAATCGGTAATAATATACGTATACTTTACCACTTTTTGTATCAGGAAGAAAACCCATTGCAGCTCCTCCTTGCGGAAGTGACGGATCAGAAATGGCTGCAATTT
>JBDKSY010000237.1:0-2245 GCA_039680395.1 Anaerolineaceae bacterium
TCAAGCCCAAGTTTTTGCATCAATTTCAGACCGGTTGAAATCTGCCCTCTCTGCAAAGCCCACTTCACTTCATTTAAGTCGAGAATCAAATCGTCTAATTTTGCCTGACTCGTGATGGAAAGCTGCCGGGCAAGTGTCAGTTCATTTTTTGATTTTGAGAAATCTCCGCGGCATTGATACAGATGCGCCATTCGAATATGGGTATCAAATTCGTTGAAAGATAGTAAGGAATCCCCACTCTTTTCGATACTTTTTTGTAAATATTGCTGTGCTTCATCAAGCTGATTTTTTGCCAAATAGATCTCGGAAATCTCTTTATAAAATAAGCTTTCAAGAGCAGAATATTTTCCGGGCGCAGCGGATGAAAATTTTAAGGACTGCTGAAAAATAATCATTGCCTGATCGAGTTGCCCGTTGTCAATCAATATTTCTCCCAGGTTTATACGTGCAATCATCATTGCGAACCAATTCCCGGATTTTTCTCCAGCAGTGATCGTTTTGCGCAAAACGCGAATCGCTTCTGTCAGTTGACCATTGATAGAGAGCGTAATTCCCTGATTTAACAGAGCAAAGCTTTGTGTAAAATTATTTTCATCTGACAGCAGGCGCATGGTTTGCCTTGTAAGCTCCAGCGATTTATTCGTATCGCACTCGGCAGCGGCAATAAGGGACTTTGCAGCTGCTATCAGTGCCCAAATTTCATTTTCAAAAGGTTTCAATTTTGAATCTGAGCTAAGAGCCTCCAATAATTCGCTGGCTTTGTCCAACCAGTTTTCACCGGTCTCAAAATCAAAGGATAATAAAGACCACCAGGAATAAAGTAGGCTCAACAAGGGGCTGGAAGCCATAAGTTTCCGGTCTATTCTGTTAATTTGCCCAATGATATCCAAGACGCGGTTTTGTCTGATTGCCTCCAAAGCGTATGTTTCCATAAGTTCAACCAGTTTGGACTTATCGTCAATACATTCTGCGTAAGTAAGAGCAGCGTCATACAAACCGTTTTCTTCGCACCAACTAATAGCCCGTGTATATAGGATGGGTATTTCCTCTCGATGAGTTTCTGTGAGGATCTGGCGCAAAGCCGTGACAAAAAGAGGATGATAGCGGTACCAAGTTTCTTCCGGGTCTAAAGTGTTCAGGAATAAATTGGAATGATAGAGTTCATTTAGTAGTTCACGGCTATTGGAAGTTGGCTCAAATGGCTTAAGAATGTAATCACACAGGGGTCCACAGAGAGTGGTTAAGATTGAGGTACGCAATAAAAAATTCTGGATTTCAACGGGTTGCTGTCTGATAACTTCCTCAACGATGTATTCCAACGTCAAATTTGCATTGGAAGTGATGGCTATGTCTTCTGTTTGCACCAATTTCTCGTCAATATTCGTGAGGGATACAAGCTGTAATCCTGTTATCCACCCTTCAGTTTTTTTGTAGAACTGCTCTACGGCTTGTTCTGGCAGACTGAGCTGCCTGATTTGGTTGAGGAACTGGTTTGTTTCTTGTAATGAAAAAGCAAGATCCTCGGCACGTAGTTCGGTGATGCGGTGATTAACACGTAAACGGGCCAGGGGGAAAGGAGGATCGGACCGGGTAATAATGACCAGCCGTAAATGGTCGGGAAAATGATCTAAAAGGTAGATGATACTTTCATGGATTTGCTTATTTTTGATATTGTGATAATCATCAAGAATAAGAGTGAAATCGGTTGTTGATTCTGAAAAGTTATTTATAAGAGCTGCCAATGTGGCAGGATAATTGCCATTTGAATCGATCTCTGATGGCAGGTTTAATTGAGAGTGGTTAGTGGAAAAAAAGGTTTTATCCAGCAATTGCTTGATGTAACGACTAAAGATCAACGGATCGTTATCGTATGCGTCCAGTGATAACCAGGCAACAGGAGTCTTGCTATGATGTGCCCAATCTGCAACCAGGGTGGTTTTTCCATAACCAGGAGGTGCAGATACCAGGACAAACCCATACTCAATTCCCTTTTCAATTCTATCGATCAGATGGTTGCGATGAACCAGATTATTCTTGATTAATGGTGTCACCATCTTGATCTGAAGCAAAGGAAATTCGTTGAAGTTTTTCATGCAATATTTCCTCAGTTTTTATGCGCTACTATTTTAAGAATAGTATACAGTACTCTCATTTTAACATAGGCTTCGGTTACTATTTTTAACGGGGAGTTTTGAACAATGTAATGAGGTTCAAGCCTCTTCATAAGCTCGCAATCTCAGGAATT
>JBDKSY010000238.1:0-2294 GCA_039680395.1 Anaerolineaceae bacterium
ATTACTGGTTTACCGATTCTGGAGATTTGCTCAAGACAACAGGTAGCGGAGACGCTGAATTATTGGCTGGCTTATACCCCAAAGAACATAGTTCATATGGAACTCTGGCTACCTGCATGGATGGACGTATGATCTTCCAGACTTTTTCTACGCATGATTATAAGCGTGACCAGATGATCCCATTATGGGAAAACTATATTGAAAATACTCTCACAGCTCACTTTAATTATGTAAAATAGAATTACCAGACTGAACGAACGATCCGCCTGGTAAGTACTTACCAGGCGGTTATGTTAATTACAGAAAAGAGGATTGTATGACAGCAGGAAAAGATTATATGCACGTATCACGCCCAGGCGCACAGCCGCCATCGGCACAATCTCGGGGTGTGCCGTATCCACCGCTGGAGATTCCCATCCCGGAAGGCGCCAAAGTAATTCCACTTCCAAAACCGCAAGATTATCCTCTGCCTGTCCTTGATTTCAAAGAATTAATCGAAAAACGCCGCACGTTGAGGAAATATACCGAAGACTCAATCTCCTTGCAAGAGCTGGCATATTTCCTGTGGGCATGCCAGGGAGTGGAGCGCATCACCGAAAAACCGGTGACTTTCCGTACAGTACCCTCTGCGGGTTCACGACATGCCTTTGAAACCTATATTTTGGTGAATCGGGTAGATGGATTGCAACCTGGGTTGTACCGGTATGCAGCAATTGAACATGCATTGGTAGAAGTAACCCTTGATAAAGAGATCAACCCTGTTTTGACGCAGGCTTGCTTAAGCCAGAATCAGATCGCAACCAGTGCCGTTACGTTCTTCTGGATGGCAATTCTGGAGCGCATGATCTGGCGTTACAGCGAACGAGGATACCGGTATCTATTCCTCGATGCCGGTCATGCCTGCCAGAATTTATATCTGGCAGCAGAAACCGCGGGTTGCGGAGTTTGTGCTATTGGCGCTTTTGATGATGACCTCTTGAACGCTGCTTTTCACGTGGATGGAGAAACCCAGTTTGTGTTATATGGTGCTTCCGTAGGGAAAAGAGGAGAATAAGTCATGGAAGTTATCTCGCTTACCACCCACCATCTGGTCAAAAGTGAAGATTTAAACCATCATGGTACTTTGTACGCAGGTCGTTCTGCAGAGTGGTTCGTCGAATCGGGATTCACCTCCGCAGCCAGCCTGTGTGGTCCTGAACACATCCTGTGCGTCAAAATCCATGGAATGGAATTCAGCCGTCCGGTGCAGCTTGGTGAAATCGTCGTCTTCACAGGGAAGATCATTTTAACCGGACGGACAAGCCTGGTAGCATATGTGAATGCTTCAGTACATGGACAAACCGCCCTGGAAGGATTCCTTACGTTTGTGAATGTGGATTTACAGGGTAAACCACAACCGCATGGTTTGGTGATAGAACCTGACAGTGAAGAGGATAAAGCACTGCAGGAACAGGCACGAAATTTAAAAAAATAAACAGGTTACGGCTGGTCAGCCGGGATGACTTCAAGGTCTGCCGCGCTGATGGTCAATCCTTCGAAAGCTTGAAAGGTGAGATGATCCACTTTCAAGCTTTTTCGATTCTGTAGAGAATCAAACAACGCCAGATAGCTGATGGGAATGCTGTTCTGCCAGTTCAAGCCGAGTGCTTGAGCTACTTTCTGAAGGATATTGACATCTTTTCCTTCAATCTCGCAGAAATTACCGAAAGGCAGCTCGTCCAGCATTATTTCGGTGCCATCCATTTCATAAACGGTGCGATATTTCTCATAGATAACCACCACCTTATACCCAAGTACTTCCAGGAACTGGCGAGCAGAATCGTAATCGCTTACATCAAACTCAATTTCACGGCGCACTTGCGCACCATTATCCAGCCTGGCATCGTCTTTATAGGTCAGGTGTGCTTCACGGTCTTTTCGCAACCTTAAAACACGCCGCTCTTGTAAAAACTTGTTCTCTGGTGTGTCAAAACGCAAATTGATCTCCAGAATGCGTGGTTCGAGTAAATGCGCACCCAGAGCTGTCAGATTCTGCTGCACTTTCGACAGATCAGAAATATAGAATTTCGCTTCAATTTCCTGCATCGTCAATCCTCTTTTCTCCTGCTGATGCAGGGTTTGTAGATCGGGTAATCGTTCTCTGATGCAGTGGTGGATGCGCTGCCATCACAGCAAAAGTGAATATCCAGAAGAATAAAGTAATGAACAGAGCAAACAACCAGTTTGCCTGCGTGGCCATGTTACGGGTAAGCGTCAACCGGTCAATCCAATACCACAGACTGAAAGAAATGACT
>JBDKSY010000239.1:0-7089 GCA_039680395.1 Anaerolineaceae bacterium
AACCTTGAAAATGCGTACGCGGCAGTCACCGCGATCAAGAGTGCAATAGCACCAACCACCACAGAAAGAAGAAAGCTATTCTTCAGGAGCTCAATAAAGGTAACCGGATTGGCAGTAGGCCTATCCAGTACCTGTTTAAAAGCAATGAACGAAATCTCTTTAGGAAACAGCTCCAGGGAAGATGGTCGTGTGCTCTTTGAACTTAATGAAAGTGTGATGATGTACATGATGGGGAACATCACCTCAATAACGATCAGTATGCATAGGATCTGAATGAGCAACTGTCTCCATAAAGGTAATTTTTCACCACTGCCCTTACTGCCAGAGGTATCCATGGTGAAAAACCGGACCAGAGAATTCTTTTTCTTGGGAGTAAATGTTGTCGTTGCCATAGTATGCCTACGCATAGCTTTCTGTTGCCTTGGTCAACTTATTGGTCACAAGGAAGATGAACAAGATAACAACGAAAATAATGACCGAGAATGCACCCGCCGCGCCATATAAGCGCAAATTTCTTACCAGGTCATAGGCAAAGGTAACCAATATTTCAGTCGTGCGTGCTGGGCCACCTCCGGTCATAAAATAAACAAAATTGAACAAATTGAAAGACAATGTAAATCCATACATGGCAGCGGGTACCATAGCCGGTCTCAATAGTGGAACGGTAATATTCCAGAATTGGAAATTCTTCGAAGCGCCATCTATGGACGCAGCTTCATACAGCTCTCGTGGAATACTCTGAAGCGCACCCGTAGCCACCAGTGTCATGAAAGGCCAGCCTAACCAGAAATTGGCGATCATCATGGCATAGTATGCCAGGGGAAGTGCGCCTGTTGGCAATAGCCAGGAGATGGGAGGTTGGTATTCAAACAGCCAACGGATATGGATTACATTTGCTGAACCGAACAATTGGGCAAAGAACGTCAGTATTTGGTTCATGGCACCATATTGTTCATCAAATATATTGCGCCATACGGTACCCACCACAATGGGAGGAATAACCACGGGTAAAACATAAATTGCTCTATAAACTTTTTTGAACCAGATTCCCTTTACATTTAATAATGTAGCGATCAATACACCGGCAGGTACATGCACCATCACATTCGTTATTGCCCACCAGAAGTTGTATACGAGAACACGAACAAAATTAAAATTCTGAACAGGTAATCCGCCAATGATGATATCAATATAATTTTGAATACCAATCCAGTGTAAATCAGGAGATCTCAACTGAAGTAAAAGGTCTTTTGTCGCGAAATCTGAAAATGAAATGATCACCTGGTAAATCAACGGGTAGAATGTGACTACACCCATAACGGCAAAAGCAGGTAAAAGATAAAGATAGGGTAAGAAAGATTGACCCAGTCTTTTTTTGGGTTTTGCGGGAAGGGATATCGAAGCCATAGTTCCCTCGTTACTTTTTAAAATTATTGTCAAAGCTAGCAGGGTCCTCCTGCTAGCTTTGACTATTTATTAAGGAATGGTGGAATTTATTTCCACCATTCCATCACAGCAAACTACTTATTTGAAGCCGCAGTAGCAGTCTTTACCCATTCTGCGGGATCCATACCCTGCTCGAAGATCTGATCAGGACCACAGAAGTTGGTCCAATACAAACCGAGTTGAGGTACCTGTGGGCGAACGGTTGCACCCTTATTAAAGGCATCCACAAGACCTTGAATGAGGGGGTCGGAGATCGTGATATCGGTGCGTACAGGAACATGTCCCGCATCGTTCATCATCACAGTCTGTGATTTGACATTGGTCAGGTAAAGGGCAACTTCCAATGCAGCTTCCTTCACTGTGCTGTTGGGGCTGAAATAGAAGCCATCAACACCGAGGAGGGGTGTGGCTGGGCCAGCCGGACCAGCGGGCAGTGGTGCTATACCTAATTTATCGCCAAGGGCATTCTTGTAATCACCCATTGCCCAGTTGCCATTGGTAATACCTGCCATCTTCCCTTCAGAGAAGGGAGCTAAACCATCGCTATCGGTTTTCGGCCAGCTATTGGCCTTTGAAATTTGATAAAGTTCATTCAAGTAAGTCATTGCATCAATGACACCAGTTCCCTGGTCTGCAACAACTTTCCAGCTATCATCAAAGATCTTTCCACCAAAGGCTCCAAAGAAGCCATAGTGGTGATAGCAACCATAGCTGATGGAAATAGGAGTGCCATCTTGCATAAGCTTTAACAGCTCATCGGTGGTTGCAGGAGGAGTAGCAAGCATATCCTTGTTGTACCAGAATACAACTGCTTTCAAGGTTTCAGGGATACCATATAATTTGCCATCCAGTGACATACCATCAATACCAAGCTGGTTGACACCTTCTAGCTTGCCAGCGGCCAGATCAGTGATGTCAGCGATCAAGCCAGCGCGAACATCATCTCCCAGGCTGTCATTCGGAGCTATGAACATATCAGGTCCAGCACCTGCAGCAACATCGGTTCGATATTTGTTGAAAATATCATTGAATGGTACCTGCAAAACATTGATCTTGATATTCGGAAGATCAACAGCAGCTTGCTCGAGGTTCTTTGTTAATGCAATTTCTTCAGCAGAGCCCGTGCCGTATGCATGCCAGAAGGTGACTTCGGTAACCGGAACTTCGGTAGCCTTTGGTTTGCAGGCAGTTAAAGCGAACGATAAGATCAGTAAAATGCTGATCAGGGGCAGAATTTTCTTGGACATTTATCTCTCCTAAAATATGGATTAACAAAGCTTTAACACATCGGTTAAATATATATTTGAGACTCTTCTTTTCCTCCTTTATTGGTTAGTCTCGGAAAGTAATGAGACGGTTATGAAGGCACCGAGAAAAGCATCAAATGATATTCAAGTGCATCAACGAGTATTAAATTTTGATATTCAATTTTTGGAGTGATGAAATTTCAATGGTTTACAACCATACTTGCTTGCAAAACATTATTTCGGATTAACCCACCGCAATTAACGATCTCTTAAGTAATTCTAATGTTACTGATTTGCCAAACATTTGTCAAGTGAACAAAGAATGAACGATGCTCATACATGTTGCGAATTTTTGACCTTCATTAACATTGTAGCCACTTTAATGAATTATTCAAGGCAGTGATTTTGGAGAAGTATGAGAAATGAACCCACAAGGTTCGCTTGATCAGGTTAATTTCAAGATAGTTTCCTTTACCCAACTTCTACCCGGAAGTTGGTGTGGTCTACTTCTGCTTTCCCAAAGGTACGCGAGAGAGAACGATATCTGTTATATACAGCCAAAAAGCTCCGATCACCCATCCCCCTAATACATCAGTAGTGTAATGCACCATCAAGATCAGCCTGGTCATTCCTATGATGAAAGGAATGAGCACCCCAATAATTTTTGTGAGTGATATCCAAAATCTATTTTTCTCTTTGCCACAGGCAATGAACGCAAAATATCCATAGAACAATGTTGCCAAAGCTGCATGCCCGGATGGATAGCCAAGGTCGAGGGATGATATATCTTGCAGGAGATGAACATTATTCTGTATCGAAAAAAGTACTTTAGTGCCAAAAATCAACCCTGCGCCAAGAATGACGCAAAAGGACAACCCTATTGCCTGATCCCATTTTCGCATGATCAGCCACCATGCAACAATAGCCATCGTTGCCGGTAAAACAAATATTTCTTTTCCAAATGAAGAAACCATCCAGAGAAAATCTCTGTTGAAATAAGGAAGAACGCGAATAAGCCATAACCTGGCATTTTTATCAAAAGATGGGACAAAATAATGGACGAGAGATATGCATAAGAAAAGAAGAACCAACCCGGATAGGTTGCAGGTGATGATCACCCAGCGCTGGTGGTTGGATTTTCTTGATGGAATGTCAACGATTTCTTTTTGCACTATATTATTGTAATATACCAAAAAGTCTTCGATAGCTGATATCGTCAGAAAGTGTCTGCAGACGTCGCGCTACCTTATCAGGTGTTTCCCCTTTGCTGATAAAAACATCAGCTCCCGAAGCAATTGCTGCCTGTTCGCGTGAATCCAGCGAGCTGATAAGCACGATCACCGTATTTTCCGAGCATACAGATCGGAGATTTGGCATAGTGAACTCCGGGCTGCTGTTGATGAGATTCCAGTCAACAAGCAGCAGGTCGGGATCAGTATTTGGAATTTCATCAACTATTGTTTTCCATTCTGATGAATGACCCACTACGTTCATCTTCAGGTCTTGAACCAGAATGGAAAATGCAAGAGTATCATCAGGGCAGGCGTCAGCAATATATACAGTGGTCATAGTTACATATTAAGATATATAAGTCAACAGCGCATCCATCAGAGGGGGAGTGTTTCTCTCCACCAGTTGGGGTAACCAAACTGACTCATCAGATCAAGCCATGACGAATGGCAATGGCTACTGCTTCTGTACGTCCTGTTACATTTAGCTTGGATAAGATATTACTCACATGGGATTTAACGGTTGCTGGGCTGATATACAAGCGCTGAGCTATTTGTGTATTGTTCAGACCTTCTACCATCAATACCAATACTGCACGTTCTCGCTCTGTCAGATCTCCACCTGGAGCTGGTTGCTGTTTGTTTGCGGTCAACATGACCCTGGCAGCTTCAGGAGAGAAAGTTACCTGTCCACTCATGGCACCACGAATAGCCTGGGCTAATTCATTTGCAGAAATATCTTTTAGAAGATAGCCTACCGCACCTGCCTGCATGGCATTAATGATCAGTACTTCATCTTTGAAACTAGATAAGATGATCACTTTAATTTCTGGATGCTCACGTTTGATTGCCCGTGTTGCGCTGGCGCCATCCATGTCGGGAAGAATCATATCCATTAGAACAATATCGGGGTCCAGCTCATTACAAAGATGGATTGATGACTCTCCATTGGATGCTTCGCCTATCATCTTAAAATCATCGAACACGCCAATAAAAGTGGCTAACCCCCGTCTTACCATGGTATGATCGTCTACCACTAAAATACGTATCAGTTTATCTTGCGGTAATGTCACTGTAGTTTCCCCTTTTCTTCTGGTTTCCAATAAATGATCAATTGTGTCCCTCGATCTGGTGCACTTTCTATAAGGATATCCGCTCCAATTGCCTTCATGCGTTCTTCCATCATACTTAAGCCGTAATGTCCGCGTGGTTTCTGTTGTATATCAAATCCGCACCCGTTATCTCGAACACAAAGGTGAACAGCACCATTCAGTCGTTGAAGGATGATCTCCGCCTTACTCGCGCCTGAATGCTTGGCGATGTTGTTCAACCCCTCCTGGCAGGCACGAAAGAATTCAGTTTGTACCTCTTCTGGTAAAGATGAATTTCCATTGAAATTCATACGGACATCAACAGGGATATTGGTTCTGCCAGTGAATGCATCACTCAGCAGCTTTACCTGGTCTTCGAGATTAAGATCCGCCATTCCTAAAGGCCGAAGCTCAGCCATCATGATCCGCATTTCCGCCATAGCGCCATTCGTCAGCCGGTGTAAATCTTCCAACAATTTCTTCCCCTCGATGGGGTCTTTTTCCCATGCGCGGGGTAATACCTCTGCTATGAGATTGGCAGAAAAAAGGCTCTGATTTACCGCATCATGCAGGCTTCTGGCAAGGCGCTGCCGCTCTTTCATAGAAGCAAACTGTTGAGCCTGCCGGTATAGTTCTACATTTTCGATGGTAATTGCCGCATGATTCGCCACCGTCATTGCCAGATAACTATGGCGCGGGGTAAAGTAATGAGGATTGGCATGCGCAATACCAATTCCTCCAGATAAACGATCTTTTACAGCGATCGGCACCCACATGATCGAACGAATGCCTTCGAGCAGGATGGCAAATTTACCCTTCAGAAGTTCACGGAGTTTTATTGCGCCAGGTTCATTGCTAAATACATCATCAACGATCAATGGCTGGTGATCGTTAAGAAGATAATGATAGGTTTCAGGGTCATCACAGGGTATCTTGTAAGGTATGAAATCATCCATTAAACGCGTACCACGAACCGCTTGTGCTACCAGGGTAGTCTCTTCGATGGTTGAAAACCATGCATGGGTATATGTGATGATCCTTTGGATCTGCTCCAGAATCAAATCTGGATTGAGCGAAAGCGTCGAGGTCAGCGTTTGGGAAATTTCCAGCAAAGTAGCCTGCTCATTCGTACGTTCATTGATCTGTTGTTGAACAAGTCGTTCAGTCAGTATTTCTTTTGTGAAAGTGCTGAGATCCCGGATATATGCCTGCATACATCGCTGGTTCTGGAAATCAAACCGCAGTGCAACCACTTCGGCATTCATCGAAGAGCCATCTCGCCGGGCATGCATCAATGTCGTTTCGCCGACCTTTGTGTAATTAATGGCTCTTATACATTCGTTATAAACACCAAGATAATCAGGGTGGATGAGGGTAGTGTAGTATGAACCAATCAATTCATCTCGGGTGTATCCATGCATGACACAGGCAGATGGATTTGCCTCAATGATACGCCCGGTATCTATATCGTGAATGATGATGCCCTCAGGCCAGGCTTCATATGCCTTGCGCAGTAAGATTTCATCTTTGACCTTCATCTTTTCGGATTCAGCATAATATTTGCTGAGTTTTACCAGTGTTTTTTGGAATTCAACTAATAAGCGGCGTTCAGGTGAGGATATAGGCCAGAATTGCAGTTGTAAAACAGGCGGATTTTCAGGATCACGCATCACCTGTGTCAGCATGCTGGTAATTTGAGTGTAAAAATCCTGAGATAACGCCATAAATCACTGCTTTCACGAATGGAAGGCATGTAGAGCGTAATGCAAGAAAATTGCCAGAAAATGGGGTGGGGTGATGAAATAGACCGCGTTACTTCCCCAGCTTTATTTTACTTTAATACCTCAGTTTTTCAAGTGAAATGAGATGGCAATGCCAATCGCAGTTACCTGAGGTTCATGAGAGCAAGTTAAAAATGACCTTACAGGATTGTAAAGTCCGAATTGTTGATTTTTCCAATTTTTTCTATTTAGCTGTGTTATTATCAACTTACAACGATAAAGGTAAAGCCAGTGAAAATTGGCGACACAAAACTATGGGTCTAAAGCTGTAAAGCTATGATTGCCAGGTTGCCGA
>JBDKSY010000240.1:0-4115 GCA_039680395.1 Anaerolineaceae bacterium
TGCTCCAGCTACCACTGGCATGATCGGATCTGTGAGCCAGGCAATGAACCGCCTGGCAGCAAAGACCCTGCCCTGTACATCAGGTGCTACCTTCGATTGCCAGATGGCATTGCTGGCACTTTGGGAAAGAGGAAAACCCATCGCAGCAAGAGCTGCCAGTGGAATCCAGGCGTACAAAGAGCGCCCCAAACCAAAACAAACGAAACCCAGCAATCCGCTCATACCCCATCCAAACAACATACCGCGCAGGCGTTTCTTTTTAAACCCTCCCCATACGCTCACGATTAATCCACCTGCCACACCCCCTACCGCAAATGCAGATTGGACCGCACCCAGCGATGCACTGCTGTTGTTCGTTCGGGTAAGGATCATGGGGGCAGTCAAGGATTGAGCCAACCCACTGGCGAGGTTCAGACATAATATCACCAGTAAAAGGTTCAACAAACTACGTCTGGCAAAAATATATTTAAAGCCATAGATGGCTTCTTGAAGCAGGCTGCCCTTTCCTTCCTTGCCTTCCTCAGTTTGTTGCGGTTGAGGAATATGAACTAAAAGCAATGCACCAATTGCAAAGAAGAAGGTAATGACATCTATAGTAAGAATTCCGGTCATTCCAATGATGGGCAGCAGCATTCCAGCCAGCATGGGAGAAAAGATCGCTGGTCCTGAATCGATCAACGACATCATGCCATTGGCACGTCCATACTGCTCTTTAGGGATCATGGTGGTGATGGCAGCCATGTACGCTGGCCATTGGAAAGTACCACTGACGCCATAAACAACAGCTGCCACACAGAAATGCCAGATCTGTAGCACATCAGCAGCATTGAGGATCAGAATTGCTGCTGTTGCCAGCACTGCACCCAGGTCACTGATCATCATCATCAATTTGCGGTTATAGCGGTCAACCATTGCGCCAGCAAAAGGTGAGACGATCAGGAAAGGAATGAGAAAACAAACCTCAACAATCCCTAATACAGTTGCACTACCACCTGATTTTTGGAACGCCCAAATCGTCAGTGCGAACCCACTCATGTTCGAAGCCAGTACAGAAACTATCTGCCCAGCCCAGACCAATGAAAATCCCAGCATGCCCGAAAGGCGATGTTTAGCTAACGGTGCGTTATTCATCGAGAACATCCATCAAAATGTATTGTATTTAATTGGAAAGCAGACGATACAAGTAAGAAAACAAATAAAGGGGTCTATATTATAACTCTTTCAAATGGATTCATTTTCAGACTTGCCATTAACCTTTGCCGGGAGTAGAATTTCGGGCATGTCTGATCCGTCAATTTACCTTCCTGAAAGTGTGCTGGTGATCATGGCACACCCTGATGATATTGAATTTACCTGCGCCGGGACGATCGCTCACTGGGTGAAGCAGGGTACCCGTGCCGGGTATGTTATCTGTACCAGCGGTGATGTTGGTATTGCCGACCTGAGCCTGACGAGGCAGCAGGTTGCTGAAATCCGTGAAACGGAAGCCAGGAATGCAGCAGCCGCTGCAGGTGTGACTGATGTAGTATTTTTACACGAACCTGATGGGTTGTTGAATGCCACGCTGGAATTACGCATGAAATTGGTACGCGAGATCCGGCGGTTCAAACCCGAAGTGGTCATATGCGGCGATCCTACCGCCATCTGGTCGGGCGAAAGCCGCCTCAATCATCCCGATCACCGGGCTGCCGCGCTGGCTGCAGTTGATGCTGCCTTCCCGGCAGCCGGGCAGCCTCACCTGTTTGAAGAACTGCGTGAGGAAGGATTGGAAGCTCATAAACCCCGTAAGGTTTTTATTGCCAGACGCGGACAAAACGATACCTATATCAATATTGATGATTCAATCGAGGTCAAGATACAAGCATTGCGCGCACATAAAAGCCAGATGGGTGATTGGGACCCCTCCGACCGCATCAAACAATGGGCAGCAGAGATAGCCGAAGGTAAAGAAATGCAATATGCCGAGTCATTCCGAACGTTCACTCTTGAATCGGATGAGACCTGGCAAAAATTACACCCAAACAGCTAGCTTTATTTATGAATAGTGATCTTCTTGAATTTCAAGCGCCGCACGTCGGATGTTTTGACTTTCACACAACCCTGCAAGTCAAGGAATTGCAATCGGGTAAGGCCAACCAATGGTTTCAACCCCAGCATGGTTATCCGGTTGCAGTAGCTTAAATTCAACCACTCCAGCTTCTTCAACGCTAATAGAAAAGGGGTGCCTTTATCGGTGATATCGCAGGAGCTCAAGTTGAGCATCGTCAATCCAGGTAACTCGCGCAGTATTTCCAATCCCTGATCAGTGATCTTGCGATTCTCCGATAAATTCAACATTTTCACCTGGGGGTAATGGTTGATCTCTTGCAATAAATTCCGCAGCTTATCATCGCCAATATTCTGTATGCGGATGCCAACCTCTGCCTTTCCATCAAATTCAAAAATACCTGGCGCGTCATCCACATGCCGCCATTCTTCACCTGCATTGCGGGTAAAGATCTGGCATTCAATACTGAGGGTTAGTTTTGGCATAAGTTCATCATTCATCGTTTTAATCTCTTTATATATGTTCAAACTATTGCAGATGGATTGGGAGATGATAAGAAGACATCACTCTTGAAATAAGGCATATAAATTACCTTAATAGAAGTCCAACCGATATCAACAGCAATAGAGGTAACAGGATCCCAGCAGCCAGCAATAGATAACTGATAGCATGCTGATTCTCTTTGTTATAGAAATACAATCCACCGGTCACATCCATCCCATAGCATAAGGCTGCCAGGATGGGAAGAAGCAGCAGCCGTACCGGATTACCCGGTTCCATGGGGGTTCCTTGAGGGGTAAAACCGATACTTACTTCTTTTAAATTGGGGATGGCAATGGAAACCACCAGGAAAAGGACCACAGTTAACCCTAACCCAACCAGCAATAAAATTCTGACATACGCATCCATCCATACATGGCGCATGAAAGCCGCAGGGACGATTGATACCTGCGGAATTGGGTTCAAACTGCCCAGTTCGGCTACCTGTTGAAAACTACGCAGGAATCCACGGGAATCTGCAGGTGAAATGACAAATGCTTTATCACGCGTTACCACTACCAGGGCATCATCCATTTCCGATGCCAGGAACTCTACAGTCCCCAGATCAGCCACTTCTCGTTTCCCTAGAATGGCACCCGTTGCATTGAATGGAGGTTGTGCCAAAGCATTTCCTAATTCATTGACCGGCCGTATCCATTCAACCGTATTCAGAGGAATATCTTCAGTGCGTAATCCCCACCTTATATGCAGCCCATCCCGTTCCAGTATGTAAGAAGCGCGAATGAGGGCATACCCTCTATATACCACGATGGGTATTGGTAGAAAAAAGATAATTGCAACTACCAACAAAAGGGGAAAATAGGCACCTACATGCTCATCCATCGCAAAATATAAGCTTCCGCCAGCGCCCGCAACAAGCAGCAGCGCTACACCCAGGTGCAAGAACAACCCACGCCTGCGGGGTGGAGGAAATAAATACGAAGCGCTGTCTGTTGGATCAAACATGAGGTTGGTTCGTTCTCATTACCAATCTGCATTTACCATAAAACAGGTCTTGTGGGTTTGCCTCATAGGGGCATTACCCAACATGTGCAATGGCATTCGTCAGTTCAAAGCACACCTGTTCCACCTGGTCCATCTGCATCACGCTGGAGAAAGGTAAAGCAATACCACGGTTACCCAGTTCTTCGGTGACAGGAAAATCACCCAACCGGTACCCAAATCTTTCGGTAATATACGGTTGGAAATGAATGGGGGCAAAGTATGGTCTGACCGGTATCCCTCTTGAAGCCAGATAAGGAATGAGCTCATCTCGATTGATACCTTTATCCAGGCGTACCACATACACAAACCAGCTTGATCGGGTAGTATGCTGACCGATTTGCGGTGCAGATGCACCTTCAACGGTGGTCAATTTTTGTTCATACCAATCCGCCACCTGTTGACGTTTCACCAACAATTCTTCAAGCCGTGTCATCTGGATCGTACCCAGTGCGGCACTCATTTCATCCAGCCTGTAGTTGTATCCCAGGTAGGTATGCTGCAGCCATGTATCTCCAGGTGCTCT
>JBDKSY010000241.1:0-4206 GCA_039680395.1 Anaerolineaceae bacterium
CAGCACGACCCAGCAGAAATCCCACTATTTCTGGAAGAGTACCAGAAGCATTCTCAAGGGTTGATCATTGGCAGGCGAGATTTTTCACAGATGCCGTTCGTTAGAAAATTTGCAAACTCAACAGGGAAAATTCTGATTTCGATCATTGCGGGGCAAGAGATCTACGACAATCAAAGTGGATACCGTTTGGTCAGTATGTCCCTGGCGGAGTTGTTGCTCGATTCAACAGAAAATGGTTTCGAATTCGAAGTCGAAATGCTGGCATTGTGCCTGAAACACAACCTGGGATTGGGTTGGGTACCCATCAAGACCATCTACGCTGGTCAGGGTAGTCACATTCGTCCCCTTCATCATCTGATCGAATATTTTCGAATCTTACGAAAAGTAAAGAGAATAATCCATAATTAACCAATAGATCTGTTTGGAGTAACACGATGCTACTTGAAAACATTTCTTCTATAAATCCAATCATTCAGGCACTCCTGGCAACCCTTTTTACCTGGGCACTCACTGCAGCAGGTGCTGCAATGGTATTCTTCTTTAAGAACATCAAAGAATCTGTCATGAATGCCACCCTGGGGTTCGCTGCAGGGGTGATGATCGCTGCCAGCTTCTGGTCATTACTTGCACCCGCCATCGAGATTTCTGAAAGCATGTTTGCACATAGCTGGATGCCCGCTGTCATTGGTTTTCTGGCTGGAGGTGCTTTCCTATTCGCTGTGGATAAGACATTACCGCATATGCACCTGGACATGAAAAACAATGAAGCAGAGGGTATTTCAACTCACTGGCAACGGAGTGTTCTCCTGGTGCTGGCAATTACTTTACACAATTTCCCCGAAGGGTTGGCAGTAGGGGTGGCTTTCGGTGCAGCAGCAGTTGGGTTGCCCGAAGCCAGTCTGGCGGGGGCTGTGGCGCTTGCTCTGGGTATCGGTATCCAGAACTTCCCCGAAGGGTTAGCAGTTTCTGCACCTTTACGGCGAGAAGGGATGAAGATTGGCAAAGCTTTCTGGTATGGGCAGCTTTCAGGTGTCGTTGAGCCCATTGCAGGTGTGATTGGAGCAGCTGCGGCTTTGTTCATGCGCCCAATTCTGCCATTCGTACTGGCTTTTGCGGCAGGCGCCATGATCTATGTGGTGATCGAGGAGCTCATTCCTGAATCCCAAAATGGAAAACACAGCGACCTGGCAACCATAGGCACGATGATTGGATTCGCTGTCATGATGGTTTTAGATGTTGCATTGGGATAAAACTCTCATTGAGTATTAATCAGTATCGTTTGACATGAGACTGCCTTTGTGATAACATCGCAAATAATAACTTAGCCCCTAAAGGCGCTTCTATCCAGAGAGGTGGAGGGACCGGCCCGTTGAAACCTCGGCAACCTGGAACAACCAACATGTGTTCCAAGGTGCCAATTCCGGCAGTAGTTTTTTTCTGGAAGATAGGAGGGTACTCGACATAATTGTTGCCCCTCGATCCAGATGGGGCAATTTCTTTTTTTTTGGAGGAATTTATGGCGACATCATTTATGAAGGCATCCAAATACCTTTTCACTTCCGAGTCGGTGACAGAAGGTCATCCCGATAAACTTTGTGACCAGGTTAGTGATGCTGTTTTAGATGCCTGTCTGGCACAAGACCCTGCTTCACGGGTAGCTTGCGAGACCGCTACCAAAACCGGGTTCATCATGGTCATGGGTGAGATCACTACCCATGCGTTTGTGAACTTCGATGAGCTGGTACGCAAAGTTGTCCGTGAAATAGGTTATGACAGCAGTGCCAAGGGTTTTGATGCTGATACCTGTGCAGTTCAATCTGCCATCGCCAACCAATCCGGTGATATTGCCATGGGGGTCAATAAAGCCCTTGAAGCTAAAGAAGGCAATATGAATGAAAGTGAAATCGAAGCCATTGGCGCCGGTGATCAGGGTATGATGTTCGGGTTCGCCTGCAACGAAACACCCACGTTAATGCCAATGCCTATTTACATGGCTCACAAACTTGCCCGCCGGCTTACCGAAGTGCGCAAGAATGGCACGCTACCCTGGTTGCGCCCCGATGGGAAGACCCAGGTGACGGTGGAATATCATTATGGAAAACCAGTACGTATTGATACTGTTCTGGTCAGCACCCAACATGATCCCGATATCTCTCACAATGAGATCGAAGAATCATTGACTGAGCATGTGATCATGCCTACTTTACCCAAGGATCTGGTGGATGATCAAATGAAGATCTTTGTCAATCCAACCGGTCGTTTCGTGATTGGTGGCCCAATGGGTGATGCTGGCTTAACTGGTCGCAAGATCATCGTTGATACCTACGGCGGTATGGGACGGCATGGCGGTGGTGCATTCAGTGGCAAAGACCCGACGAAAGTTGACCGCTCTGCGGCGTATGCAGCCCGCTGGGTTGCCAAGAATGTCGTTGCGGCTGGGTTAGCTGAACGCTGCGAGATCCAGGTAGCTTATGCTATTGGTGTTGCCAGACCATTAAGCATCAATGTCGAAACATTTGGCACTGGTAAAATTGCAGACGAAGAAATTGCTGATCTGATCATGAAAAATTTTGACCTGCGTCCGGGTGCCATCATCCATGACCTTGACCTGCGCCGCCCGATCTATCAGAAGGTAGCTGCATATGGTCACTTTGGTCGTGATGACCTCGATCTGACCTGGGAACGGACTGACAAGGCAGATATCCTGCGCAAGGCTGCGGGAATTTAGGATTTATAGAATTACTGACACCCGAAGTTTTTGATAACTTCGGGTGTTTTGTTTTAATGGGGTGAAAATGGTGGGTTACGATCCCACCCAAGGTTGTCATGTCGAGCGAAGTAACCTGCACCACACGCAGTATAGGTGAACATCTTGCAGTGGTATATAAATCCACAAGGCAAAACCCTTCGCACGCATTGTGTTGAGTATGGTGGTCGAAGTACACCGTTATTTACAGCTGAATGGTGCGTTGGCAACGCAGTTACGGTATCACCTTCATAGTGGATATATTGGGATACAAAGCGTTATTGTAGATGAGTATTATGCGTTGCCAATAGCACCCTACTGCTTCAAGGCTAGATTCTCACCAGCACTGCGCTTGGTGCAGTGTCGCTGCGCTCAGAATGACAAATATAACCATGCAGTTTAGCTTTGGGGATGCCTGTGTGAACAAGTAATCCATTCATCTTCCCCCCTGCGTTAAACCCCTACAAAATGCCTTGTCATTCTGAAGGAGCGCAGCGACTGAAGAATCTCGCACTGAAAAGCCAGGGCAAGACCCTTCGGTCGTTCCTCCCTCAGGGTGACAAGTAAAGTTTGCTGAACCCCCACGAAAAACCTACCGTCATTGTGAGACTTGTGTTTTTGCAAGTTGTGGCAATCTCATGTATGAAATGGTGTGTTGCCAACAGAACTACATGGGAAAATCATAGAATTTAGTAGGTTACTGTATAGGAAAATCCGTATAAATAATGAGCAATGAGAAAAATCAAAAAAATAAAAAGACTTCCGAAATTTTAGAATTTCGGAAGTCTACTTAATTACCCAAATTATGCAAAGTTATGAGCCTGTCGCGGCAAAATACTGGCATACATCCTTTACCGGGCAGTGGGGGCATTCTGGTTTGCGTGGGTGGCAAAGCTCTCGACCCAACCGGATCAGGTTCAAGTGGGCGGGTCCGTACTGCTCTGGCAGAAAAAGAGCTGCCAGATGAGAATGCGCCTGTTCTGCGTTCATACCTTCCGGGCGCAATCCAATTCTGCCGCTGACACGATGGATGTGAGTATCCACCGGAAAAGCGGGCATACCCAGGGCAAACTGCATCACAATGGATGCCGTTTTTGGTCCAACACCTTTGAATTTCACCAACCAGGTATACGCTTCGTCACGTGAAAGTCTCTTGAGAAAATCCAGGTTCATATCTCCACGTTCTGCAGTGATCTCGCGCAGAACCTGTTGAATACGAACGCCTTTCTGGTTAGCCAGGCCGGCGGGACGAATGGCATCAATCACCTGGGTCAATGGTGCATCCCGTACTGCTTCCCAGGTGGGTAGAGCTTCGCGTAACCGGTTGAAGGCTATATCGCGGTTGTGGTCATTGGTGTTTTGCGAAAGGATGGTTGATATAAGCTCATCCATGGCTGATAATGGTGTACGCCATACCGGCAGCCCAAATGCTGCAAGCAATCTCTTATACACTTCATTGG
>JBDKSY010000242.1:0-7788 GCA_039680395.1 Anaerolineaceae bacterium
GTCTTCGCCAGCACAGGGATTGCCTCACGCCAGGAAAGCAGCGCTGAATCCACCCCACCCCCGTGCAACAGCACGATCGCTGAACCAGACTCTCCTGCTTTCCAACAACTTACCTTCAATCCATGCACATCAACAAAACATTGTGTTGCAATATCTTCGACTTTTTGTTCCATATTCCACCTGTGAATATTTTTCTATTAACAGATATATCATACACCTTCCCGTTGAAGTCATATATAATCTTACGCGGTATAATGAAGAAGCTCAATTTATCACCGGAGAATCAGCATGAACAAAAAGATTCGAGTGCTCATTGCCAAACCTGGTCTGGATGGACACGACCGTGGTGCAAAAGTAGTTGCCAGGGCATTGCGTGATGCAGGTATGGAAGTGATCTATACCGGTCTGCGCCAAACCCCTGAAATGGTTGCCGAAGCAGCCTTACAGGAAAACGTTGATGTGGTAGGCATTTCCATCCTATCGGGTGCACATCTCACCCTGGTCCCACGCATTCTGAATTTGATGCGCACCAATGGCCAGGAGAATGTCCCTGTTTTTGTTGGTGGTATCATCCCTGAAGAAGATGTACCCATATTATTACAAGCCGGTGTTAAAGCAGTGTATGGTCCTGGCTCAGCAACGACAAAAGTCATCGAAGACATCCAGCGCTTAACCAATTCGGAATAGAGGTGGCAAGATTTTGAACGGGCAGGCGCTGCAGGATGAGATCAAGAGAAATCGCCTCACACTTGCAAGGTTGATCACTGAAGTTGAGAACGACACTCCCTCGGGGCGCGCCGCACTGGAAGAATTGTATCCCCTCACAGGGAAAGCACACATCATCGGCATTACCGGAGCACCCGGTGTAGGAAAATCATCCCTGGTCAATCAGCTTGCGCTGGCATTTCGCCATCATTCCCCCTCTGAAGAAAAACCTGCAGTCGCCATCATAGCCATTGATCCTTCCAGCCCTTTTACTGGTGGAGCGATCCTTGGCGATCGGATACGTATGCGCGACTTAAGCGGCGATCCTGGAATATTCATCCGCTCGATGGCAGCCAGGGGAGCTATTGGCGGTCTGGCACGCAGCACTGCCCAGGTAGCCCGCTTGATGGATGCTGCCGGTTATAAAGTCATTTTGATTGAAACCGTTGGCGCTGGTCAGGCTGAAGTTGAGATTGCCAGCCTGGCACATACCACCATTGTGGTGGATGCACCTGGCCTGGGGGATGATATCCAGGCTATTAAAGCCGGCATTTTGGAAATCGCAGATATTCTTGTAGTGAATAAAGCTGACCTGCCTGGCGTTGAGAATACTGAACGTGCATTGCAATCTATGTTGTTACTGGCCAATTCAGGGCAGTATAATAACCATCAGCATTGGGATATACCCATCATCCGCACTATTGCCAGCCATGGAGATGGAGCACTGCGAGTGATGGAAACCGTTCAATCCCATCTTTCCTATTTAAAAACTTCAGGAGAATGGGAAAAACGAGAACGGCTTCGCATTCGTGATGAGGTGGAACACCTTGTGATCCAGGCGTTCATCCAGCATTTGCAAGAAAATGTCCCCCTTGCTGATCTCAATAACGCAGTAGAATCACTCTTTCAACGGGAAACAAGCCCGTATCAAGAGGTTCAAAAGTTGTTATGCAAAGCTGGAATAAATACATAAAAATATTTTTGGGGATTCCCCATGGTGAATATTTATTGAGGAGAAGCCATTTATGGAACGTACATCAGTAGCCGATTTGAAGAATAAGGTGGGTCAAAAAGTTAAACTTCAGGGTTTCATGCAAACCCTGCGTGACCAAAAGAAGATGCAGTTCATCATACTGCGCGATTTGACCGGGTTGGTTCAGATTGCTTTATGGAAACAAGCAAATCCGGAACTTGCAGAGAAAATTTCCAAATTAACCACAGAAACTGCCATCAGCATCACTGGTACTGTGGTAGAAAATCCAGTAGTTAAATTGGGTGGGATTGAAGTGCAGTTAGAAACTCTGGAAACAGACAACCTCGCTGCGCAACAATTACCCTTCGACCCATTTTCTGATACCATGCCGGCTATTGATTTCCGCCTTGATTGGCGTTTCATTGACCTTCGCCGACCTGAGATCGCCCTGATCTTCAAAGTACAAACCACCATGGAAATGGGATTGCGAGAATACTGGATCAAGAACAATTTCATTGAAATTCATACACCCAAGCTGTTGGGCGCCCCCAGTGAAAGTGGTGCAGAATTATTCGAGCTGCCTTATTTTGAAGGCAAAGCCTACCTGGCACAGAGCCCCCAGTTTTACAAACAAATGGCAATGGCTGCTGGATTTGACAAGGTTTTTGAGATCGGGCCAGCTTTCCGTGCAGATCCAAGCTTTACTTCACGCCACATGACAGAATTTACCAGCATTGATGCTGAAATTTCCTGGGTTGATTCCCATGAAGAAGTAATGGCTCTCCTGGAAAACATGCTTCAATATACCTATCAGAAGGTCAAAGATGTTCATGGAGATGAGATAAAAGAACGACTGGGTGTTGACCTGCAGGTTCCCACCCTGCCCTTCCCACGACTTCCCATGGCAGAAGCTCACAAGATCCTGAAAGAAGCCGGGTATACCATACCTGCAGATAAAAAAGGTGATCTGGATCCAGGCGGAGAACGGGCAATCGCACAATGGATCAAGGAAAAGTACAATCACGACTTCGTCTATATTACCGATTGGCCGATCACGGCTCGCCCGTTCTATCACATGCGATATGACGATCAACCTGAGATCACCAAAAGCTTCGACTTGATCGCTTCTGGGCTTGAGATCACCACAGGAGCCCAGCGCGAGCATCGTTACGAAATCCTCGCCAAACAGGCTTTGGAAAAAGGTTTGCATCTGGAACCTATCCAGTTCTATCTTGACTTCTTCCGATTTGGCTGCCCACCCCACGGTGGCTTTGGATTAGGCCTTTCACGCTTATTGATGGTTATGCTTAATTTAAATAATGTACGTGAGGCGGTATTACTTTTTAGAGGTCCTAATCGTCTTAATCCGTAGGAGTATCAGATGATCATTGGAAAAGAATTGCGTCTTAGAGCCATAGAGCGGAGCGATTTGCCGCGCTTCGTCCATTGGTTGAATGATCCTGAGGTTATTGAGAATTTAATCCAGCGTTTTCCATTATCGCTTGCCCACGAAGAAACGTGGTATGAAGAAAATCTCAAGAAACCTAAGGCAGAACAATCCATGGTCATTGAAACCTGGCTTGCAGATGAATGGACACCGATCGGTGTAATGGGACTTTTTGATTTGTATTGGCTTGCCCGCACTGCAGAGGTAGGAATTTTCATTGGTGAAAAGCAATTATGGAACCGCGGGTTGGGAACAAAGGCTATGTGTTTGTTGCTCAGATATGCGTTCACTTCGCTGAATCTGAACAAAATCAAGCTGCATGTTTACGAAACCAACCCTCGCGCGATACAATCTTATCGTAAAGCTGGCTTTGTCGAAGAAGGACGCTTGCGTAAAGAAGACTTCATCAATGGCAGATATGTGGATGTGATATATATGGGTATTCTGCGCGATGAATGGCAGGATAACCATTCAGTATAATTTTTAGGAGAGAAGATGCCGAAATCAATTGCTCGTCATGAGCGGATGGTTTATGGAGATATTAAACTGTACTCAGGTACAGCCCATCCGGAATTAGCCAAAGAAGTTGCTGCTTACCTGGGTGTTCCCATTTGCGAACGGGATGTTATTGAATTTCCTAATGATAATCTTTTCATCAAACTACATAGTAGTGTTAGAGGACAGGATTGCTATGTTATTCAAACCACATCCAGACCTGTTCATCGCAATCTGATGGAACTCCTTATTTTGATCCAGACACTCCGTCTGGATTCTGCTTCTCGTATCACTGCCATCATCCCATATTTGTGCTATGCACGCTCTGATAAGAAAGACCAGCCACGTGTTCCCATTACCGCCCGCCTGGTTGCCGATATGATCGAAGTGGCTGGTGCAGACCGGTATATGACCTTCGATCTGCATGCTGGTCAAATTCAAGGGTTCTTCTCCATCCCGGGTGATGTGCTCTCCGGCTTTTATCTTCTAAAAGAATACCTGAAGCAGATCAAGTCACAGATGAAGGATCCTGTGGTGGTAACTGCTGACCTCGGTTTTGCCAAGAAAGCACGAAATTACGCTGAAGTATTGGATACACCGATGGCATTCATCGAAAAACGCCGGCTTGCCAATGATTCAAAAGCAAAAGCGCTTACGCTTATCGGCGATGTCACAAACCGTGATGTAGTGATCGTGGATGACGAAGTGGATACCGGCGGCTCCATTGTTCAGGCTGTGAACCTGGTAAAAGAAATGGGAGCAGGCAATGTGTATGTTACCTTTGTACATCCAGTTTTTTCTGCCAATTGCGTTGACCGCCTGGCTGAATTACCCGTAAAGCAATTCATCACCACCAATACCATTCCGATTCCACAAGAAAAGAAAGACAAGCTGCAGGGTAGATTACAAATTCTTTCCATTGCGCCACTGCTTGGAGAAGTTATCCAAAGAGCAAATGAAGGTCGCAGTGTGGGAGAATTATTCAACGAATAATTTATAAAGGTCAGGAATGCCAGAGCTGCCAGAAGTAGAAACTATCGCCTGCACCTTGCGTCAGGGAGTAAATGGGCTTCCTGGTTTGCCTGGGTTGACGATTTCTCATGCTGATGTTCTGTGGGAGAAGACACTGGCAACTCCCACAGTCCAGCTTTTCCAGCAAGGAATTTCTCACCTTACCGTTCAAACGGTTTCTCGTCGAGGAAAATTCCTCGTCATTGATGTTTCTCCATTCTGCCTGTTAGTTCATCTTCGCATGACAGGCGATCTTCGTCTCGAACTTGAAACTGCACCGTTGTTGAAACACGACAGGATCATCCTTCATTTTACGAATAATTCAAGGCTGGTTTTTAACGACACCAGAAAATTTGGGAGGATGTGGTTCATCGCTGCCCCAGAAGAAATCCTCGGACAATTAGGGCCAGAACCATTGGATGAGAAACTGGATGGAGACACTTTTTACACCATGATCCATTCAAAGAAAACACAACTGAAGCCCTTGCTTTTAGATCAAACCTTCCTGGCTGGTCTGGGAAACATCTACACTGACGAATCGCTTTTTGCTGCCAGATTACATCCTTACACCAGGGCAAATACCATCACACTTGTTCAGGCAAACCAATTGCTGGCAGCAATCCGTACCGTTCTGCAAGACGGAATTGAAAAAAATGGTGCCAGTATTGATTGGGTATACAGGGGTGGAGATTTTCAAAACCATTTTAAAGTTTATCAACGTAACGGCAAACCCTGCCTGAATTGCGGAACACCCATATCTCGTGTGATAATAGGTCAACGAGGAACACATTTTTGTCCGGTTTGCCAACCGGATCCCCTGATTAGGGAGGGAAGACATGTCTGAACTGATCAGTCAATTGCTTCTGGCGGTTTTGTTCGTCATTATCGGCTTTATTGGCGGCATTCTTACAATGGTTGCATGGAACCAAAGAAAAGCCAGCCAGGATAAAGAGCCTATAAGAAAGAGTGATCCCGATCTGGAAGAGAGGGTACAGGTATTCGCCTCGCGAAAAGACCAGAAACTGATTGTAAAGGTCAATCAAGCTGTGTTCATCAATGAAGATGAACTGGATCCTGACTCACGAGAGGATCTGGTAAAGCTGAGCGAACAATTTCGCAAATGGCTAAGAATTCCAGAACCAAAACCATTACCGTCTCAAGCACTGCCCGAAAATAAAGAGCAAATCCTTTCTACGAACAGATCACCTGAGCTGACCCCATTGCAAATGATCAGCCTTCCACTCAATCTGAAAAAGAGTGAACCATTAATAACAGAAAAGCCTTTACCAAAACCTCAAAGTATTGTCTCGCAGATCAATGATGTACTTCAGGAAATGTTGAAAAATACTGTTTTTGAAACCCAGGGAGTCAAACTTACCGAAAATCCCTATCATGGAGTGGTCGCCTGGATTGGTGCACAACATTATGATGGGATTGAAGCAATCCCTGACCTTGAGCTAAAAGAGCTTATTCGAAAAGCGGTAAGACGTTGGGAACAGCAATCTGAAGTTAAATGAAAAGAAAGATACCTGTGAAATGATATTCAACAATTTTGGCTGCAATTACATTCAATACAGGTAGGAGAAGAAATGCCATCCTCTGAAGAACGTATGCAGGTCCTCAAGATGATCCAGCAGGGAACGATTTCAGCCGAACAGGGATTACAACTGTTGACCGCGCTTGAAGAAAAACCAAAAGGAGCCACCTCTTCACAAAAACAGGAAGCAACATTCCCTGGTAGAGGTGGAAGATGGTTCCGTATGCGGGTTACTGAAATGTCAACAGGGAAAACACGGGTGAATATTCGCATGCCGATCAGTGTGCTTTCTGCAGGGATGAAAATGGGGGCTCGTCTTTCACCCGAAATTGAGGGGATGGATATCGAGAAATTGATCAGCATCGTCCGCTCAGGAGAGACTGGCCAGATCGTTGATGTATTTGACCAGGAAGATGGTGAACATGTAGAAGTCTTCATTGAATAGCCTACCCTGAAGAAAACATTCACTTCAGGGAGGAAAATGCCATCTTGATCACCAGAGATGGCAATATATCAATGTTAAAATACCTGTTGGCTATCGAAGAAATTTCGTAAATGATCGTTAAAAAACTCCCGTTGAAATCAACGGGAGTTTTCGTAATGAATATTTTCTTTATACCTGCTCGACCCCTTTGATTTCAGGAAAGAACTGGCGAATGGTACCCTCGACCCAACCATGGACTGTGGTAGGTGAAAGAGGGCATTCTTCACAGGCGCCCCCCAATTTGATCCTGACAATTCCATTTTCATAAGAGACAAATTCAACCGATCCGCCATGATAATGACTGATATAGGCATCCAATTGCTCGAGTAGTCCCTTCATTTGTTCTTCTTGTGAGTAATGGTTCACTGCATCAGCCATGAGTTTTTCTTCTTCCTCCAGCACTTTCATTATATTCCATTTCATAGCTTACCATACGGGTGATCTGTTCTTGAGCAGTTCGTAAACGATCAGCAATCGCTCCAGCCAGGCGATCAAGAATAATAACGCCTATTTCAGGGTGTTGTAAGCACTCACTGCGGAGTTGAGAGCCATTGATTGCCAGAATTGAGCCATCCGTCAGGGCAATTGCAGAAGAAGTATAGAAAGGATGCCCCAGGGTTGCTGACCAACCAAAAACTCCATCCTTCTGAATAGTAGCGACATCCAACCATGGACCATCGTGAGGTTTATACCTGACCCTGACCATCCCTTGCGTGACGATGTACATATTAATTGCAGGATTCCCCTGTTCATATATCACTTCTCCGGTAGAAAACCGTTCTTCTACCATCATTTCCTGAAGAACTTGATATTGTGCAGGGGTCAATCCACAGAATAGTGGGTGCTTATCCACCAGTCCAATTGCCATAGTTCATCTTAACCCCCACCTTTTTTCTATGACAGTAACTTTTTTCCTATTGAGGTTCTCTATTGTCACTCAGTTATGTGATTATCGTACACTCGCTTCATGGCGCAGCTAATAACGACGAGATCAAGGATGTGACTTCCGCTTTTTCATAATCTTCGAGAATATTATGCGCAGAATGGTTGTACACATGGATATTGAAGACATATCCTTCTTTCTTCAATTTATTGATTGAAGCCTGATTATCCACAGTCATATCTTGCATTCCATA
>JBDKSY010000243.1:0-2192 GCA_039680395.1 Anaerolineaceae bacterium
ACCGCCATTTACGGAAGTACCCAAAATCAAAACCGTATTGCCATTAGCGGCTCCAGCGTAAGGTCGGGCAGCAAAAACTGATCTTGCAGTTCCTCCGCTGAAAACGGATATACTCAAAACTACTGCAATAAACATACATACGAAAAGCCGACCTGATTGTCGGCTCATTGAAAAATACTTCCGCAGTGATGGCACCATGCTATTCTCCGTGATGCAGTAATGAATATAATATTTATGTGTAGATCAAATAAGAAGGATAAGAAGTAAAATAAAAATATCAACTTTCTTTATAATTCGATATAAATATTTTTTTAATTATATATTAATTCCGTAGAAAGGTTAAGAAGAATGAAAATCCTCGTATATGGCGCAGGAGTTTTAGGAAGTCTATTTGCAGCAAAACTGGCGAAGGCAGGAGAAGATGTAACCATTCTAGCCAGAGGTGAGCGGTTGGAACAGATCCAGCAGCATGGAATAGTACTGGCGCGCCTGCCCGATAACAACCTGAGCGTCACTAACGTTAAGACTACTTCAACTTTAGCACCAGAAGATTCTTACGATCTTGTTATCGTTTTCGTTCGACGAGACCAACTTGATTCCGTTCTACCATTTTTGGCAATAAATCATGGTACGCCTAATGTGCTCTTTATGGTCAATAATGCAGGAGGACCAGATGTCTTGATCAATGCACTCGGAAAGGAAAGAGTGCTGCTTGGCTTCCCGGGTGCCAGTGGTGTTCGGGGTAAATTCATTGTACGGTACCAATTGGTACCAGGAGGATTGCAGCCAACAACCATTGGCGAACTGGATGGCCATATTACACCTCGACTTGTTAAGATCGTGAGAATTCTTCGAAATGCAGGATTTGATGTGGCTACATGCAATCATATGGATGCCTGGTTGAAAACCCATGTAGCTCTAGTCAGCCCGATTGCCAATGCGATTTATCTGGCAGGAGGAAGCACGGCGCGGTTATCCAAAACACAGGATGGTTTGGTATTGATGATACGCGCCATCCGGGAAGGAATACAGGTACTGCGCAAATTGGGATATCCCATTCATCCCTGGTATGCCTGGCTGGCCATCCTTTGCCCTGAGCCTATATTGGTTCTTCTTTTTCATTTTGCGATGGCAACTCGCAGCGCAGACATTTTACTTGCCAATCATGCCAACGCTGCTCGAATTGAAATGTTGGTGCTGGCAAATGAATTTCGAAATCTTGCCAGGCAGTCGAATATTCCCACTCCTGCAATGGATGAACTCCGCACGTATATTGATCCGAATAACCCTGTTGTTGTCGAGGGAAGTGCTTCAATGAAATTGCATTGGCGAGGTATGACGATCCTTGGTATCAGCCTGTTCAGTGGATTACTTGGCGTAGCAATGCTGACCGGGAAGAAACACAGAAAATAAGCGCGAGACCAGATGGTATCTATACTGGTCATAATCCGGTAAGCATAGATCCTTTCGGATAATTGGAAGATTCTTTCCGTTATCAGAATAAGAACCAGAGCCTGCAAAAACCATGTGCTCTGGTCTTTTTATTTTATTGTCTTGCGGTCATTGACTGTCTGATGATACGTTCTATACACAAAAGCGAGCACATGCGCAACCAGATCATAGAGTTCAGGCGGAATTTCCTCACCTGGATTCACCTCAGCTAATGCGGCTGCAAGGATTGGGTCATCATAAATGGGTATTCCATTTTCACGTCCCGATGCAATGATCTTTTTAGCAATTTCCCCTTTTCCCTCTGCGATCACTTCAGGAGCATTATCGTTATCGCTGTCATACCGGATGGCTGCAGCAGTTAATCTTTGATTCTCTTCTGGAATGGAAGTTCTTATATTTCTATATTTTTGCTGCAACTTACACCTCTATGTCCAGGTGGCTATTCGAAGAATATTCGCTGGTGTGTTCGATCGAGGATCCTTCTCCCTTCTCTTTCAATCGTACTGAAGATTGAATGACATCATACCCGAGGGATTTCAACAAGTCATTGAATTCAGTCATGGAACTCTGAAATATTTTCGTTAGCACCGGATCAGGTGAAGTTATTTCAGCCGTTATTTTCTTTTGGTAGAGAGAGAGGTTGAACATTATTTCTTTGGCTGGTTCCAGGTCAACCTGCAGGATCAGGTTGGTAAATTCCGGATCAATCACGCTGGAACGCTTCTCTTGCCTGTATGATA
>JBDKSY010000244.1:0-2883 GCA_039680395.1 Anaerolineaceae bacterium
CCAGGGAAACTGCAAAGCAATCCATCGCCAATCCAAGCGCTACTAAAAATATTTCCCAACCTGACATAGCTACGAAGCCTCCAGCAGGTCATTATACCGTAGAGAACCTTTAAATAAATCTTTATGGAATAGATAGCATACGAACAACATGAGAGTTTTAATACTTTTATCTATCTACTCTATTGAGGTGGTAAAAGCAGATTGACCATTGGTTATGATCTGGTTGACCAGATTCTTTACTGGTCTTCTGTCAACCCCTGTATAATATTTTTATGAAATGTCACTGGCAATGCGGGGTTGTCATCCTGATGCTGATATTTGTATCAGGCTGCTCCGTATTGGTACCCCCATCTGACACAATACTGCCATCGAACACCCCATCAGTATCAACCTCAACCTTCTTACTTGCACTCAGCCCCACCTTCACGATCGAACCATTGCCCGTAGCGCCGGGGGTGATCTGGCTGGTGAACCAGGCTGACCATACTCTGTTGTGCTATGACGCCCAAACGTTGGCACAAATAATTTCTCTCCCTGTGAAGGGAGAGATACCCGCAATTATTCAGGGAGATTTCGGGGTTTGGGCAATTGATGATATCAATCAGCAGGTATTCCAAATTGACTCGCAAACGCACCAAATAGCTCAAAGCATCTCGTTATCGGGATATATACCTTACTCATTGGCTGCCTCCGACCAGGGTATCTGGGTAGGCGTGCAACCCGAAGCAACACCTTCACCAGATAATTCAAGCGCTCCATCTGGTGGAGGTCTTCTCCTGGTAGATCCAGATTCAGGGTCTATCAGATCAATGATCGAATTGAAGGCACCGGTTAAGGATGTTGAATTTTATGGTGGTTGGATCTGGGCGGTAGCTTCTGGCAATGGCTTTTCCTCGCTATACCTTATTGATCCAAAAACTATGACACCCTATCAACCCGAGCAGGGAGCAACCTGGTACGACCAGACCAGTATTGCGGTCAACGCTGATGGTGTCTGGCTGATCAACAGCATGACTCCACACACTTTGGTACATCTGGATATGCAAAAGGATTGGGGGCAAACCCAGATACCTCTGGAGGGCATGAAGGGAAACGTTTACGAAATTGCAGCATCAGAAAATAATGTATGGGTGATTTCGGATAAAGGCGAAGTTGCCAGGATTGATGCTGGATCAAAAGAAATAGTGGCTGTCTTTCCAGTGAGCTCTCGTGAAGCAGACTTATTTGCCACCAAAGATATGGTCTGGGTGGTTAGCGCATGGGATGCCATGATCTACGCGGTATCTCCTGTTCAAAACAAGGTAATGGTTATTGTGACCACAGGCAATCGGAAACCCACACCCACGCGCACGCCCACCGTCACACCTTACCCCACAGAATCACCCATGCCTCCTTGTACAGCGGCCTACAATACCCGTTTAAAGGTGGGAGCGCGCGCCATCGTTGAGTCAGAAGCGGCATTACCCAACCGGATACGGGCAGAACCCGGGTTGGGTGGTAAGGTGATGGGATTCATCCAACAATATGAAACGGTGCTGATCATCGGTGGACCAGTTTGCCGCGATGATTGGGTTTGGTGGAAGGTACGCTCGGAGCAATCCTATATTGTAGGTTGGACTGCAGAAGGAGATGAAGAGACCTACTGGCTGCAGCCACTGGAATAAAGCTGTGCCATTTTCTGGGATGTTGGGGCAGCAAAGCTTCATGTGAATTGAAGCCAAGTGCGAAAAGAGGTGTTGTATGTTAAGAGAAACAAACCTGCTTGGTGCTGTTGTTGCAATCGCATTCTATGTATCAGCCATTCTTGTTTTTAGTTTCAGACTTCTTGGCAAGTCTCAGTATGGGTATTGGATTGGCTATTTCGAGTTTCTACTGGCAATCCCTTTGATCTTCTTACTTCTGAAAGCCCCACAACTGGAACGACCTGCACTGTACTATATCCAGATTGGGTGTATGCTGGCATGGCTGGTTTTGGAAGCGTTGCTGGATTATATTCTAAAGATTGACTTCCGAAATGTTCGATGGATGGTGATCAGCTACGTCGTTTTGTTCTTTGCGGGTACAGGGGGAATGCTCGGTGTGGCATCAAACGCCGGGCGTGAGTGGAGCATTTCAGCGATTATCTTGTTCTTAATCATGGCTATACTGACATTTGTACAACGTGCCATTACTGGCATGTAATATGTAGCCAGAATTTCCATACCGCCCAACAAAGCGTGAAGCAGACGTTAGGAAAGACGGATAGGCTCGCCAAAAGTAAAACCCTTCACGCCGCTAACGCAAACTGATCTATGGCAATTGAGCCATTAAAAGAGTGCTTGACTTTCACTTTCATAAGTCATACTATAAAAACAGTAGCCTGTAAACGGTTTCATCACACAGGAAAGTTCAAGCTGTATTTTTGAGCAAGCCCTGCATAGCCAGGGGTAAGACCCCACCAGCAATCCATTTTTATATTTTCCCAGTGTAAAAGGAGGGAATCATGTCCAAGCATGCGAAATGGCATGGTATTTTGCCGTTGGCTGTGCTTCTGGCATTATTGCTGGCAGCGATCAGCCCACAAATTGCATTTGCTGAAGGCGATACACCTGAAATTCCACCATCTGATGGATCCATTACCGAGCCACCCGAAGAGGAGGATGTGGTTGATTCGGTTTCATCTTTATCTGATGCGAATGCAATAATTGTTGATGGATCTGGGGATGCAGTTCCATTAGCATCCAAATCCGCAATGGACGTGCTTTGCGATCCTGATCCATGGTTCTTCTGCTCTGCCTGTGCTGGAGGTATCTCTTACAATACCACCATCAGTGGGGCATTAAGCAACTGGGTAGCGCTGAAAGGATATGGGATGATCTTTGTTGAGGGTGGCTACGCTGTTGC
>JBDKSY010000245.1:0-2863 GCA_039680395.1 Anaerolineaceae bacterium
TTGTTGAAAACTTTGGCTGCCATTCGGCTTGTCACCACAATAGATAAAGTAACCGCCAGAGAATTGCCCCCTGCAGGAAGCGTTTTTCTTTCTCCTGAACAAATGCAGCAGCGTTTTGCAGATTACCCGCAGGCTGCAGCTGCCACAGAAGAGATCGCCGCCCGCTGCAATTTCGACCTTCCCCTGGGAAAGAGGAATTTCCCATCCATACCCTTGCCTGAAGACACTACCGCCATTGAAATTCTGCGCCAAAAGTCGGATGCTGGTGCAATCAGACGATATGGGAAGATCAGTCCTGCCATTCGTGAGCGGCTGGATTTCGAGTTAGGTGTTATCGGTCAATTGCAATTCGAACCGGTGTTTCTCATTGTCGAAGAGATCATCAATTATGCCCGCCAGATGGGAATCCCTACTTCTTCCCGTGGCTCGGCGGCTTCTTCGCTGGTGGCATACTGTCTGGGTATTACCAACCCCGATCCCATCCGGCATAATCTGTATTTTGAACGTTTCCTCAACCCGGCACGCTCTTCACCGCCCGATATTGATACCGATATTTGTTCGCGCGGGCGCGAGCAGGTGATCCGGCATGTATTCGAAACCTTCGGCGAAGATCAAACTGCCATGGTGGGAACTATCAACCGGTTCAGGCCACGTTCTGCGATAAGCGATGTTGCCAAAGCCCACGGACTAACCCCTTCACAGGCACATGAACTTTCTCGTACACTACCATACGCTTTTTTCTACCGGATAGAAGAAAGCGATGAAAATGAGCCTTCTCCATTTCGTGAACTGGCAGCGAACAATAGGCAGCCCGAATATCAACGCATCTTTCAGGATGCGGATGCGGTGCTCAACCTGCCTCGCCATTTTTCCATCCATGCGGGTGGTATTGTTGTAGGGCCTGGCAGGCTGGCAGGGATAATCCCATTGCAGCGTTCAGGTTCGCACAATACGATCATCACGCAGATGGATATGGAATCGGTGCAGGCATTCGGGTTGGTAAAAATTGACCTGCTGGGCATTCGAGGGTTGACCGTTCTGGGAGATGTTGCCACTGCAGTCCATTCCTGGAGTAGGAGTGAATACGCCACTCCCATGCAGGTACTGGATACTATTCCACTGGAGGATGCCGATACATCCGAGTTGATCTTTAGTGGTCATACCATAGGGTGCTTTCAAATCGAAAGCCCTGGGATGCGATCCACCTTGCGGGAGATCAATGCCAGGAAAGTGGATGATATTATGCTGGCACTGGCACTGTATAAACCTGGGCCTTTAAGGGGTGGACTGCGGGATAATTTCGTCCGAAGGATCAAGAAGCTGGAACCCGTTGAACACCTCCATCCTGCGGTGATCCCCATTTTGGATGAGACACAGGGCATCATCCTGTACCAGGAGCAGGTATTACGCCTTGTGCATGAACTGGCGGGGCTTTCTCTGGCAGATGCTGACCTGCTGAGGCGCGCGATGACCCATTTTGGTACGACCTTCGAACTGGAAGGCATCCGGCAGCGGTTCATCTGTGCAGTGCATGAAGGCAGGCAAATACCTTTAGAGATTTGTGAGCAATTATGGAGTTTGATGGCGGCTTTTGCAGGGTATGGGTTACCGAAAGCGCATGCTGCATCTTATGCCATTACCGCCTGGAAATCAGCATGGTTAAAGACGCATTTCCCTGCTGAATTCATGGCAGCAGTGCTTGCCAACTGGGGTGGGTATTATAACCAGCGGGTTTATATCAACGAGGTACGCCGCATGGGATTGAAACTCAACCCACCTCACATCAACCATTCACAACGTCAGTTCAGCGTGGCATATCCATCAGGTGAACCTGTACTCTACATGGGTCTCGATCAGATACGCGACCTGACTCAACGCATCCAGAACAAGATATTCCACGAAAGGCCATTCTCCAGTCTGGAAGATTTTCTTGTCCGGGTAGATCCCCGGATGCAGGAAGTAGAAAACCTGATATGCGCAGGTGCGCTGGAAGGGTTTGGTTCAGCGCCAGCCATGCTCAAGCGGATCTCTGGTGGAAAGTGGTTGACCAGACAGCCAGGTTTATTTGAAATGGAGAATTTGGAAGAACCCGATTGGTCTAAAGAACAATGGATGGAAGCTCAAGATAAAGTGCTGGGCATCAGCCTGGCAGCTCATCCATTAGAACTGGTAGCTGAGAAACTCGCAAAAGCAGGAGCTATCAGCACCGTAGAAGCAGCGGGAGAGCTGGGCAAAAAGGTAACCATTGCCGGGATCCGCCAGACATCTCACCGGGTACGGACTTCCAAAGGGGAAACCATGCTCTTCCTTACATTGGAAGACCTTGAAGGTACCATGGATGTGATGATCCTGCCGGACGTGTATCGCCGTGTGAAGAATATCGTTTATGACCGGTCTCCATTTCTCATCACAGGAATGATTGAGATGGATGAAACGCGAGGAGAGCCGTTGATGAGAGCAGAAACCTTGCGTATAGTAAGGTGAATCATCTAGAATATTTATGATGTAAAGGAGAACAAAATGAAAACGTTTGTGAAAGTTATTTTGTGGATCCTTGGCTTCTTTCTTGTTTTCCAGGTGTTGATGCGGATCTTTCGGAAAACCATCCATTTTCCAGCTCCTGCATTTATGGGAAAGTTTCTGGATAGTAAATGGCGGAGAACGGTGCAACCTCCGCAACAGATCATCCAACGGTCAGGTTTTCAACCTGGGATGAAAGTGTTGGAAGTGGGCTGTGGAAGCGGATGCTATACCACCTTTGTAGCCCGGGCAGTCGGAGGGGATGGCGAGGTGTATGCCCTGGATATTCAACCCGGAATGTTGGAACAACTGCAGAAAAAACTGGCTCAACCAGAGTATTCGG
>JBDKSY010000246.1:0-5451 GCA_039680395.1 Anaerolineaceae bacterium
TAATAATTTATGTCACCTTTTGCTGTGCTCAATCCGAATGACAATAAGCATGGTACAATCTTTGCCGATGACACTCCTGGCAAACCTTAATCCCCGACAGTACGAAGCGGTAACGACGAAATCGGAACAAACACTGGTCCTGGCAGGACCAGGTTCAGGGAAGACCCGTGTCCTTACTCAACGTATCGCATACCTGGTTCAGGAAAAGGGTGTCGCTCCTTATCAGATCCTGGCAGTTACATTTACCAACAAAGCTGCCCGTGAGATGCGTTCCAGGGTTGAGAACCTGCTCAACCAGCAATTGCAGGATATCTGGTTGGGAACTTTTCATTCCATTTGCGCCCGACTGCTCAGGCGTGAGACCAATGCATTGCCCTACCGCCCGAATTTTGTAATTTTCGATGAAGGCGACCAGGAAACCCTGATAAAACGATCCATGCGGGAAATGAACATTGATGAAAAGACTTTTCGCCCCGCCGGAGTGCTTGCCAGCATTTCCAACGCAAAGAATGATCTGAAACTCCCGCAAGATTATCCCAGCCAGAGCTATCGCGATGAAGTGGTGAAGCGTGTCTATGAGCGCTATCAATCCCTGCTGGTGGATAATAACGCTCTGGACTTTGACGACCTGCTGTTTGTAGCCGTCCGGCTGCTGCGCGAAAACCCGGATATTTGCCGGCGATATGCCAGCCGTTTCACGCATGTGCTGGTGGATGAATTTCAGGATACCAACCTGGCACAATATGAATTGTTAAAATTTCTTTCATCACATCACAAAAGTATTTTTGTGGTGGGGGATGAAGACCAGTCCATCTATCGCTGGCGCGGCGCAGATTATCGAAATGTGCTGCGTTTTGAAAAAGATTATCCAGATTGCCAGAAGATCCTGCTGGAACAGAACTACCGTTCTCCACAAAATGTGTTGGATACCGCACGGGCGGTGATCAACCGCAACCCCAACCGGACACCCAAACATCTGTTCACCGATCGCGGCAATGGGGATACCATCACACTTTTTGAAGCAGTTGATGACACTTCAGAAGCAGTGTACGTTGTGGATACCATCCAGCAACTGGTGATGAGCAAGCGCGCGAACCCCGCCGATTTTGCCGTCATGTACCGCACCAACGCACAATCCCGTCTGTTGGAAGAAGCATTCTTGCGAGAGGGGATGGCATACCGATTGGTAGGTGCGCAGCGGTTCTACGGCCGTCGCGAAGTGAAAGATTGTATTGCCTATCTGCGTCTGGTGAATAACCCGGATGACGAAGTCAGCTTGAGCCGCATTGTCAACGTTCCTACCCGTGGCATAGGCGAAAAAACTGTGCTTTCATTGCTCTTGGCAGCACGTTCAGCGCACATCAGCCCCGGGCAGGTGCTGCTCGACCTGGGGCAGAATGGGGATTCTTCTCGCTTCTGGAGCGCCCTCTCTGGTCGTGGTGCGATGCTGCTCGCTGATTTTGGTGTATTGCTGGGAAACTGGATCGAACAAAAAGACAAGATCAGCCTGCCTGCGCTGTTTGACCAGATTTTGGAGGATGTTGTTTATCAGGAGTACATTCAGGATAATTCTGATGAGGGTGAAGACCGCTGGGGTAACGTGCAAGAGTTGCGCAAGCTGGCATTTGAATATCAGGATCGGGGGATGACTGAATTTCTCGAAAACCTGGCACTGGTTTCCGACCAGGATACTTTACCAGAAGCAGCAGATGCACCTACGCTATTGACCCTTCACGCAGCCAAAGGGCTGGAATTCTCACAGGTCTTTATCATTGGGCTGGATGAAGGAATTTTGCCTCACAGCCGGTCTAAAGATGACCCCGAACAGATGATGGAAGAACGCCGGTTATTTTACGTGGGCATTACCCGTGCTAAAGATCGCTTATACCTGGTACGGGCAGAACGACGCAGCCAGTATGGGTCGTTTGAGTTCAGTGAGCCATCCCAATTCCTGGCAGATATTCCGGCAAATTTGTTGAAAGTAAAAAGTTCAAGCAGTTCAACACGACGTAAAAGCTCTGCTTCGTATGATGTCTCCGAACCAGCTCAAACCACCACTCGCTGGGCATCTACAAAACCAGCAATGCCAAAACCAGAAGTATCGCAGCGCTATCGGGCAGCCATGCGCGTCAAGCATCCCACCTGGGGAGAAGGTATGGTATTGGATAGTCGCATCGTAGACGGTGAAGAAATGCTGGATGTGTTTTTCAATAGTGTTGGCTTCAAGCGCCTGATGGCATCGCTGGCAAACCTGGAAATCCTTAGTTAACCGCTCCAACTTTCTCGATTATTTTCAATTGCTTTTAGAACCAGCACAATGATATTACGCGCATGAGCAGAACGCGGTTCTTCCAACATTTCTAAAAGCTGTTTTACACGAGTTTGATACTTTGCGCGTTCATCACGAGTGGTACTGATACGAATAATGTCATTTTCGCCAGACAGCAGCATCAGGCAAAATGTGCGTAATGTGGGAGCTTTATTTTCAAAAGCTACACCCCGTATCCGCTCAAGAATTCCATTGCGGATTTCTTTATCTTTCAAGATCCACTTATTCTTCTTGATCAATCCCCCCAATTTTGATTCTTCCACCCTTTCAATGTGACCATGCTCTACCAGAGCTTCAGCCACATAATCATATACCATTTTTTGTTGCAGACTACCCAGATCCAGCATCCAGCGCCGAACTTCGCGAGCATCTGGAGCGGCATTGATCTTCCCCAGGGCGAAATCTAAAACTGCATTGTTCAGCGGCTCTTTATCAATGACTTCAACCTTGCGATTGCCTTTGCTGTCAATTCGTTTTTCCAATGCCAATTCCACAAGAATTGCACTGGTTAAGCCTTGTACCAGGTTGATCTGTTTCAGTTTTCCGTTCTTTTCATTCAGTGCAAGCAGCCAGAGTTCTTCAGGAAGAGTGAGCAATGGGACCTCCAAGATTTATGATGGAGTTATTATACAGGATGAAATACCCGGATGGATGTGGAATACGGTATTCTTTTATACCTTATTCAATTTATTCAACCTTTTCGAGCGATCAACAATCCAATGATGGAATAAACAATCCATGCAATCAAAGCCACAATCAGGGCGGTAGTAAACCCATGAACAGTAAAACCATTCGCTATGAACCCCCAGAGGAGTCCAGTGAAAATGCTCAGGATGGTAATGATGATCAACCGTCTGGCAACTACCTGTTTGGCAACCTTCATCCTGCGTTCAGTATCTGCCTGGGCTTTCGCTGCATCAAAAGCTGGATCCAGGTACTCCTTTACGCTAATGAAAATCCTGCTGATGTGCATGTTGTACTCTGGTGGTGGTGTTGCCCCCATGGGACGGTAAAAACCAGGTGTCAGGTCACGACGGTACATGGTTTTTATTGCTGTAGTTGCATCATCCAATGGGATGCATTGCATCTGTGTAGTATATTTTTCGCTCAAGCTACCCGTCCACCTGACAATGACCGTCTTTTCTGCTGGATTGGATGAGACTATCTCACCTCTTCGGTTTTTCAATGCAAAGAGAAGGCCTTCGAAACACTTTTCTGCGGTCGCATTAAAGGTATGCGACATCTCGACGTTTGCCATGATTCCCTCCTGAAAGATTGAAGTTAAATACACCCCATTGCGGTTCGTCAGTCAACGAGTTGCCACAATGGGGAATGCTTCTTTAATTATAGAAACAAGAATGGATATTGCAAGAGACAGCTTTTCTTGACACCACCCCTTCCCTCTGGTATCCTTCTTGTGCGTCCGGGTGGGTCCGGCGCGGCGGAACCCTCCGAACCCCGTCAGGTCCGAGAGGAAGCAGCGGTAAGGAGGTCATTCTGGGTGCCGCCGGAAAGCCTGCTCGGGCGCATTTATTTAATTATGCAAACTCCACCCGTTTGTAGCTATGAAGGTTCTGATTACCAGCAAAGTTTCTGGGATCAGGGCACGCGTGCATATGAAGATGCAGCCGAAGCAGTTGCCTTACGCAGGTTGCTGCCTGCCAGCGGACATCATATGATCGAGTTGGGAGCTGGAGCTGGACGCAATACCCTGCGCTACCAACAGTATGAGCGCATTACTTTACTCGATTACTCGACAACGCAATTACAGCAAGCCCGCCAGCAGTTGGGGGAAAGTGACCGGTTTCGATATGTAGCTGCGGATATCTACCACCTTCCTTTTGTCGAGGGGCTGTTCGATGGCGCTACCATGATCCGTACGCTGCATCACATGGCGGATGCCAGGCTGGCACTGCAGCAGGTACGCCGCGCACTCCAACCTGAAGCGATCTTTATCCTGGAGTATGCCAATAAACATAATCTCAAAGCCATGCTGCGGTATCTTGCCCGGATGCAAAGCTGGAGTCCTTATACCCTCGAACAGGTAGAATTCACTGAGTTGAATTTTGATTTCCATCCAAGAATGGTGAGCCGCTGGCTGCAAGAGACTGATTTTGTGAATGAACGCTCGCTGACCGTCTCGCACTTCCGGATAGGCATGTTGAAAAAAGTGATCCCACTGAAGGTATTGGTCTGGATGGATAGTGTGCTTCAACCTACAGGGAACTGGATCAAGATGACCCCCAGTGTATTCACCCGAAATCGCGCGGTGGGGAATACTCCTGTCGCAATCAGCGGAACCTTTTTTCAATGCCCTGCCTGTGCATCGGGCACGCTCGAAGATACTCCGCCAGAAATTCATTGTTCCCAATGTGGCCGAGCTTTTCAGGTCAAAGACGGCATCTATGATTTCCGCATTTAATAGGAAAGGCAGTTAATCACCACAAAAAGTATGTAGGCGTTTAACGCAGGGGGAAAACGACAGGGTTGTTGGTTCAGGATGGCATCCCCGAAGCTAAACCCCCACGAAAAATTCCAGAGACACCTGAAGTTTTCAAAAGGTCGGGTGTTTGATTATAGTTACTAAATCCCAATAAAATAATCAGATGATTGCACTGCAAATGAAACGCAGTCTCCGGATAGGCAGATAGAACTTTGCGTTTTTTGTGCTTTTCGAGGTAAATAAGCAGGATTGTTTTACCCCTGAAGAACAGGAGTTCGCAATGACAATTTGATTGTCGCTGCGAGCATAGCGTAGTAGTCTCCGGAATGATGGGATTGCTTCACCCCTAAAGAACAGGGGTTCGCAATGACAAGTTGTTTGTTACTGCGAGCGAAGCGTGGCTGTCTCCGGAATGATGGGATTGCTTCACCCCTAAAGAACAGGGGTTCGCAATGACAGATTACTGTCACTGAGCCTTCGGATATTTTTTGCATGAAACATGCTTACACAAAGATCAATGCGATACCAACAATCGCCACGAATGTACCAATGACCGCTTGCCAGCCAATACGTTCTTTGAACGCAAAATAGCTGATGGGCAGCATGAACACGGGTGGTAATGCCATGAGAGTGGAAGCGATCCCAATTTTGGCATATTGAAGCGATAGTAGAGAAGCAG
>JBDKSY010000247.1:0-3843 GCA_039680395.1 Anaerolineaceae bacterium
ATACCAGTAATGTTGCCGAGAGAATTACAGGCATTAACAGGGGAAGTGTAACTTCAAAGAAAGCCTTTCGAGACGAGGCTCCCAACACCCTGGCTGCCTGGTTTAACCGGGTATCCATTTGCGACCAGGCTGTACCCACAAGCCGGATGATCACGGAAACATTGTAAAAAACATGGGCAGTCAGAATTGCACCAAGCGAGTTGACAAACGCAATGGGTGGGTTTTCCAAACCAAATACATTCATCAAGAGGATGTTAGCCCACCCTCTTGGACCTAACAGTGTGTTCAGACTGGCAGCAACCACAACGGTTGGCAGAATGAATGGAATGGTGGAAAGGGTTCTTAGCAGCTTTTTCCCATGAAAATTGAACCGTGCAAATATATAAGCTACCGGTAGTCCAAGAATCAGAGTGAGAATGGTCGAGAGAAACGCCTGATAAAGTGTGAAGCCCAGAGTATCTGTAATTCGTGATAGGTTGAAACTGCCAATCCCTTCAGCAAGTGTCTGGTTACCCACGCGCGCAAATATTGCTGCCAGGGGTTGAAAATAAAACACCAAAAGAAAAGCCGCTGGCAGCAGCCAAAGGATCCACGTGATGCGCTTTCTCACTCGACCTCTCGCCTGAGCTATTTCAAAACAGTTTCATCCCACGCTTGCAACCAGCTATCCCTCTTTGCAGCGATCAAAGCAGGGTCAAGGAGTGCGGGGTTTTCAGGGATCTGGGTATATTTTACAAATTCCACAGGCAGTGTTGCATTCTGATTGACCGGGTAGACAAACATCTGCAGAGGAACATCATCTTGAAACGGCTTGCTGAGTAGAAAATCAATGAACTTTTCAGCCATTGCCCTGTGTTCTGTCCCTTTTAGTATCCCTGCAAATTCTATCTGCCGGTAGCACATATTCTTTCCAATCAGAGAGGCGGTAGGTGCATCTTCAAGTGGTGCAGAAGCAAATATTACTTCTGCTGGTGGGCTGGATGCATATGAAACCACCATTGGTTGGCTGCCCTTTCCAGATGAACCACTAAAATTAGTATAGTAAGCGGTTTCCCAATCATTCACGATGACCACATCATTTTGCTTGAGCTGCTTCCAATATTCCAGGTACCCATCTTCTCCAAATTCAGCAATGGTTGCAAGCAAAAATGCAGTGCCAGGCGATGAAGTAGTCGGATTTTCCACCACCAACAATCCGGCATACTCTGGTTTTGTCAGGTCACTGAGAGTTTCTGGCAGTGCCAAATTCTTGTCTTTGAAATAAGCTTTGTCATAGTTGATACAGACATCTCCATAATCAACCGGTAATGCTCTATTTTGTGCATCCAGTTGAAACGCTTCGGAGATATTTGAAAGTACAGGAGAGTTGTAAATCTCAAAAAGGTCTTCCTTCAATACCCGTGAAAGAAAAGTATTATCTACTCCATATAACACATCTGCCATGGGTGCTTCCTTTGAAAGGATGGCTCGATTGATCAATTGTCCCGTATCTCCACTTTTCAAGAAAGAGACTTTCACATTATTTTCTTTCTCAAAAGCGGCAATGATACTTTCACTGACAGAAAATGAATCATGTGTCATCACCGTAAGTGTTTCTTGATCCTGGTTTTCATTTGAAGAGACAGGTTTGCACCCTGTCAAAAACAACATAAGGCATACCAACCCAAAGGCCATTCTTCTAGCTTTCATCTTTTTCTCCTTTACCCTGTCGAATATGGATGCATAACAACACACCCGAAATGATCGAAACATGTGCTATGTCTGCCAGCATCACGTTGCTGACACCGCGCGATTCTCCTATAACGATGGTTTCACTTCTAAGTGGGAATTCTAAATACTCGGTAACAATGCCAGCCACCCTGTCACTTAACGGAACCAATGAAACAAGGTCTCCTGGTGCGCCGTGAATGACAAGTTTTTCTTCAATAAGCTGCACATCTACAGTTCCATCATCAAGGATAATGACGATATTTTCCTTGTGATAACGCTGTAAAAGCATCACATTCGCCAGTAGGTGATCAACCCGCCCGCCCAATCCTCCAACGATGATGATCTTCTGCGGTTGTAGTGAAATGGCATATTCAATAGCGATTTCCAGGTCTGTGGCATCTTTCGCTACAGGATACTTTTGGACTTGCTTACCTGCTTTCATCACAATGTTAATAAACTCAGGAGAGGTTGAATCCAGGTCACCGATCAATACATCAGGTAGCAGATCCATTTTCTGCAGGTACTGCGAGCCGCCATCCGCTGCAATGATCAAATCACCTGCTTTTATGAGTGACCGAGCTCGTTGCAGGTCAGTGATCTCACCATTGGCGAAGATCAAAACATTTCTATACTGCATAAAAAACACCCTCCGCCAGGGAGGGTGTGTATTTATTTGCATTTTCCCTCCGCCGGCATTATCCGGATCAGGTTATTAGGGTCGAGGACTTTCGTCCTCCTCTCAGCCACCAGGGCTCCCCGAGTATTTATTTATATGTAGACGTATTATAGCACTACTTTACGTATATTAATCCATTGCCAGGTACACATCAGCCTTTTTCGGCAATTTGCGAACTTTTCCCTTTACCCAATTCTTGAGATCGCTGATACGCAGCCCATACTGCTCGCGAAATTGCAGTCCGAAATCCTGCCTTTTCCAGATAATATAACGCTTCAGCAGATGTGCCACCCGGTGAGGTAACCTCGTTGCGCAATTGAGCTGGATGATCACTCTTGCTGGCGTAATAATCAACTGAACCGCGTACAGTTTGCATTACCAACTTTTCAGAGATCCTTCGTGGAAATCCCAGATGAACACCTGCATCAATCATGGCTTCCATGAACAGGAATACATATGCCGGTCCGGTGCCTGAGAGGGCAGTAGCCATGTCGAGGTAATTTTCCTCCTCAACGAATACTTCTTCACCAAAGGATTTTAGAATCTCCCGCGCCTGTTCTTTGTGCGATTCTGCACATTCATGCGATAGTGTCCAGACTGTGATCCCTTCCCCGATCTGCGCTGGTGTGTTCGGCATTGCTCGTACAACAGCTTGATGATTCAATCCTTTTTGGATCAAAGCGATAGATGTACCAGCCACAATAGAGATCACCAATGCATCTTTTCGAATCTTATCCTGCAGTCCTTTAAGCACCGCGGTCAATTTTTGTGGTTTGACAGCCAGGATCACAAAATCAGCATTTTCAACTGCTTTCGCATTATCCGTATACCCAGCAATCCCGTATTTGACATGCAGTTGCTGCACTCTTTCAAGGTGTGGACCGGATGCTATGATAGATTCGGGAGATACCACCTGGTTTCGCAGTAAACCTGCAATAAATGCCTCTGCCATAACCCCAGGTCCAATAATGCTGACGACTTTTTTCTCGTTCATGATGCACTTCCTGAAAATCTTAATTTGTTGACCAGTGCGCGAAGATAGCGGTTGATAACACCCGCCCTGCACTGTTATCAATATTCAATATTTCTCCACCATGTACTTCACCTTTATATTTTTTCATTACTTCTGACAATGCATTGTACAGGGTGAGATAAGAAGCTTTTACTGCATAAGCAGTTAACATGATGAATAACGGATCTTCTGATAGCGCAGCCTGGCATATCTGTAACAACTCTGGAATAAGCTTATAGAACTCCCAGACTTCGCCTTTTGGTCCTCTTCCAAATTTGGGTGGATCCAGAATGATGCCATCATAACGAGAATTACGGCGTACTTCTCGTTGCACAAATTTCACCGCGTCATCTACGATCCAGCGGATAGCAGTTTCAGGTAATCGAGAGGTGCGCGCATTCTCCTTTGCCATCGTCACCACCTTCTGTGACGCATCTACATGGGT
>JBDKSY010000248.1:0-6561 GCA_039680395.1 Anaerolineaceae bacterium
TTAGGAATCACTTTGAAGTTCCTCAATGGTCTGGAATCTTTACGCTCCCCCAAAGATGCACTGATGATCCTGGTGACCACCACGATCATCTGGCTGCTGGAAACAGGGAAATACTGGTTCGTGATGCACGCATTCAATTTTGAGGTGAGCTACTTTGCCTTGATGCTGATGAACGGGGTGGTCAATCTGGCTACTACCATTCCTTCCGCTCCCGGATACATCGGGACATTCGATGCACCTGGAATTGCGGTACTGGCAGCTTATGGCATCTCAAGAGAAGTTGCAGCAGCATACACGCTGGTGCTGCATGTTGCGCTTTGGTTTCCCATTACGCTTCTTGGAGCGTATTACTACTTCCGCCAACCGCTTCGCTGGGGCAAAAATGTATCCAAGGCATCGGTTGATGAGGAAAATGCAAAAAATGAGATATCTGCCTGATCTACAGAGACAGCTCAATCCGGGGTGGTAACCTTTATTTAGCAATAAAAATACCAACCCTTGTGATGATAAGAGTGTCCTGTCCTTGATCGGGCAAATATTGTTTTACTTCAAATTACATAACGATTGACAGGAGTGGAAATGAACATTGCGGTTGTCGGTGCTGGAATTGGTGGAATGGCAGCAGCCTATGACCTGGTGAAGCAGGGGCATAAAGTTATTATATATGAAGGTTCAGATGCTGTAGGTGGCCTGGCAAAAGGTTTTAAAGATCCAAGTTGGGATTGGTCGGTGGAACATTTTTACCATCACTGGTTTACCAGCGATAACTACATGCTTGGATTGATAGATGAACTGGGGTTAACCGATCAACTTGTGATTCCTCGTCCATTGACCGTAATGTATCATAAAGAAAAATTCTACCCATTCGATTCCATCCCCGCAGCGATCATGTACCCTGGTCTGGGGTGGGGGATCACGAAAATTCGATTTGGTCTGGTAACTTTGTACCTGCGTATCACCAATAACTGGAAGACGCTGGAAAAATTCACCATTGATGAATGGATGCGCAAATGGGCGGGAAGCAAAGCCTATGAAGAAATGTGGGAACCGATGGTTATTGGTAAATTCGGCGAAGAATATGCCAGGCAGGTAACGATGGCATGGCTCTGGGCTCGCCTTCATGCTCGAACGACGCGCCTGGCAACTTTTCGGGGTGGATTTCAGGAATTCAGTAACAAATTTGCAGAAAAATTGCGACAGCTTGGTGTAGATATCCAACTTTCTACAATTGTCAATCAGATCAAGCCTGCCGAGGAAGGTGGGCTGAATATTATCAGTGAAGGAAAAACGGTTCATTTTGATAAAGTTCTGGTCACTTCTTCACCCGCAGCGCTTTCGCGCCTGGCGCCCGATCTACCAGAAGACTATCTGAAAGGGTTGCTATCGCTGAAAAGCCTGGGTGCAGTTGTTATGACCGTTGCACTGAAGCACCAGCTTTCTGAAAAGGGATATTACTGGTTCAACTTACCGAAAAAAGCAGGATTTCCTTTCCTGGCGCTCGTAGAGCATACCAATTTCCTTTCTCCTGAATACTTTGGTGGTGACCATATTGTCTATATGGGAGATTATTTGCCAGTTGACCATGAATACTTTAGGCTGAGTAAAGAAGAATTACTTGAGCGTTTCATGCCAGCTTTGAAGCGGATCAATCCGAATTTCACACCAGAATGGGTGCGTGAGAGCTGGCTGCATCGTGAGAATTACGCGCAACCGATCCCTCTGGTTGATCACTCCAAAAATATTCCTGCTATTGAGACACCTTTACCCGGTTTGTATTTTGCCAGCATGAGCCAGGTATATCCCTGGGATAGAGGTACCAATTTTGCTGTTGAGATTGCAAAGCGGGCAGTAAGGATCATGGTAAGCCAGTAAAGGTAGATTCCAAAAATGGCATAAACCAGGCGCGCCAAAGAGAATCTCATTGTTCTAAAAATTTAAGATTGTAACCGCCAAATATCGGACAAAATTTCAATTTACCTAAAAACACCCCATATATAGGGGTGTTTTTGATTAACGTTCCACAAATGCTGCCATTTTTCTCTCTGAATAGATTGTTGAACATCAGTTCTGAGCATGGAATCGTTAAGGTAAGAATCCTTAAAAATCCCGATTTGTTTAGGTGAGCGTAGGGTAAACAGCTTGTTAATTGCCCTCATATCTGCTAGAATCTTGCTACCTAAACAAAGAACTGATTTGGTCTATACCCCCAAATAAATTTCAATTATTGTTAGCTTTTCGTTAGTATGCAGGAAAAGGGGATAGGTATATCTGTCATACTTATCAAGTGGGTAATAACGCTGAGGAGGTAAATTGATGTTCAATCCACAACAGGCATGGCAAGCAACCCTGGGACAACTGCAAATGGACATGTCGAAAGCAGCCTATGATACCTGGGTGAGAGATACCGAATTTATTTCTTATAAAGATTCAAATTTTACTATTGGTGTGCAAAATGCTTATGCCCGTGACTGGTTGGAAAGTCGTCTTTCCGATACGGTTGTACGTCTTTTAACAGGCCTGACTGGTGAACCACAAGAAGTATCTTTTATTGTCAGCCATTTTGATGAGAGTTATTCTGAAACGATCACCCAGGAAGTACTATCTTCTTCAGAAAAAGAATCAAGCAGTAATCCAAGCATTAATGCCCGGTATACTTTTCAATCATTTGTTGTTGGTTCCAGTAACCGGTTAGCCCATGCTGCATGTATGGCTGTGGCAGAAAACCCTGCCAAAGCTTATAACCCACTTTTCCTTTACGGAGGAGTTGGGTTGGGAAAAACTCACTTGCTGCATGCCATTGGAAATTCCATAATGCAGCAAGGGATGGAAGTTGTGTATGCTTCATCGGAAGAATTTACCAATGATCTGATCAATTCCATCCGCACGCATAATACTTCAGAATTCCGTGACCGATATCGAACTGTTGATGCCTTGATGATTGATGATATTCAGTTCATTGCTGGAAAAGAATCCACACAAGAAGAATTTTTCCATACATTCAATGCGTTGCATGGTCAAGATAAACAAATTGTTATTACATCAGACCGACCTCCCAAGGCAATGCTTACCCTGGAGGAAAGGTTATGCTCACGTTTCGAATGGGGGCTGATCGTTGACCTTCAACCACCAGACCTTGAAACCAGAATTGCTATTCTACGTTCTAAAGCTGAACGTGCGAAGAAAGAAATCCCTTCAGATATCCTGGAATTGATCGCCCGTCAGATCCAATCCAATATCAGAGAACTGGAAGGTGCTTTGACACGGGTTCTGGCTTATGCAGAATTGAGTGGCTTGCCGATCACACAGACCCTGGTCAATTCTGCACTGGCAGACCTGTTGCCACAGCATAATCATATTGAACCTGACCAGGTGGTGGATGCAGTTGCATCAGCCTTTGGTATAACCACTGCACAACTGAAAGGGCGTGATCGCTCGCGAGAGATTGCTCTCCCCAGACAGATTGCCATGTATTTGCTACGAGAAGAAGGGAATGCTTCGCTGCCCAAAATTGGTGATGTACTTGGCGGTAGAGACCATACAACCGTAATGTATGCCTGTGATAAGGTTGCCGATCTCATAGAAAGGGATGAACGCCTGCGGAAGCAGATTTTCGCAATTCGTGAAAACATGTATGGCCATCCACAATATGCATGAAGCCATGACAAATTAAGAACTATCAATAGAAACCCCTACGAGGGGGTTTCTATTTTTTAAGAAATTGTGATCGCTATGGGATTTTATTCGAGTGATCCGGGTTTAAATATCTTCTTTATTCACCAATAAATCAATAAAAGACTCTACTATTGCAGCATCGAAATGAACGCCACTGCAGCGTTTTATCTCATCAATAGCTTCATCTCTAGTCATTTCTTTTTGATATACACGTCCTGCGGTCATGGCAGTGAAGGCGTCTACAAGACAGATGATGCGTGCTCCCAGGGGAATATCATCGCCTTTTAACCCATTTGGGTAGCCTGAACCATCCATATGTTCATGATGAGAAAGAACGATGGGGAGAACAGATTGAAATTTTTGAACAGGACGTAAAATCTTCACTCCCAACGCAGGATGCTGCTGCATAATGCTCCATTCTGCAGATGTGAGAGTAGAAGGTTTGGTCAAGATTTTTTCAGGAATAAAGGCTTTACCGACATCATGAAGCAATCCAGCCATCGAGAGTGTGTCCTGGTCTGAATGATCCATGCCCAATTTTCGACCTAGAGCGCGCGCCAACGTCGCGGTACGAGAAATATGAGTGCTGTTTTTTGTTCCTAAGGAATCTGCATGACGAGCTAGAGCAATGACGGTGTTGATGTAACTATCCTCAAGTCTCGAAGGAACAAAGACGGGGCTGTAGGAGTAAGCCACTACTTCTGAAATCGTGAGCATCGATTCTTGCCTGTGATCGAAGTCCATAGTTATAGTTGTCGCGATGAGAGGTTGTCTTCGACTATTTGGCAGAGGTAAAGGAATGGCGTTCAAGGTGTTCCCTTAACTGCAGCAATAGCGATGATTAGAGGTAAGCCAGTTGAGCGGCAAAATCGGATAAAGTACTGGCGTGAATAGCGCTAAGACGTTCCCGTTCTTCAGCTTTGAGATGGAACGATTCACCGCCATATCCACTGGAAAGAGCCTGGGCTGGATTGCTTAACAGCATTTTGCAGAATTTTTGATTGACAACTGCTGCTGAAATAATTCGACTATATTCATTGGCGCTAGTCTTTGCATACGAATTAGAAAAAATTGCACTAAAGCTACTCATAATGATCCTCCGAATGATTATTAATTTGTGGCTGGGGTGAAGGTTTTCCCAGCGACCATAAAAAGAGAACGATACCGAGGGCAAGGATTACGTCCCCGATGCTGAAAGCTGCCCGATATGGGAACCAGGTTGGAAGGGAGAAATAATCTGAAAGCCACCAAAACCGGGTCTGATCCAGCGTTAAAACGATATCTTTGGAGATTCCAAATCGCTGTCCGATTTCCCAAGCACCAACTGGTGCATCTGGAAAAAATTTCATCAACAATTCGGGACGGATTGGCATCAAGCCACCGTTCAGGCTAATGACCAATAGGTTAAGGATCAAACCCAGGCCAAATAGCCAGAAGCCAAACTGCCGACGGTTAATCCAGCAGAAAATCAAAAGAATGATCAGGCTGCTTACCAGGATTATGCGCGCCCAGGTATCTGAAATAGAGGCGCCGATGGTAGGGACAAAAAAGGCTAAAATTTGAGGAACAATTGCAAGAATAATAAGCCAATCGAATTTCAACCAAACCGGTTGTAACTTCCTTCTGCCTATTTTTGCCCTGATGAATCCAGCTAACAGCCCGATGATGACAGCAGTGAGCAGAATCACCGGATGTTAAAGTTCAGGTTACCAGAGTGGTAAGATTGTAATAGCAGTAGGATGATTGCCACCGATACCACCAATTGCCAGTGGGGCGCTCGCACCAATCACAAATAAAGCAACAACCAGAATAACGACTACAAGACGGATCTGATCCAGTGATAATTTGCTGAAGAATTTTTTCATGATTGCCTCCGGGTTCATTTCAAAATGTAATTCTTATTATCTAAATACTGGTATCAGATCAGGCATTAAAACGGTCTCAAATATACCAAAAACCAATTTTGCTTTATCTGTAAACTAATTATTTCATTGCCAATAAGGGGAAATTTGCGGAAATGAAGCAATTTTTGTTGAATTTTGTTGCTTAAGGTATAGCCTGTTATTTTATCAATGTTTGATAAAGAGCCTGCGTTTGCGATGAAGGCGACACCCCAATTTCGTTTGCCAGGATTTGAACGCATCTTTCATATTGACGAGCAACAAGTGCACTGTTTCCCATAGCAGCATGAACCCGCATGGCAATTCGATGTGCCGCTTCGATACTTCCATCTTCTGCCAGTATTTTTGTGCATTCATCCAATGCAGATTGATACTGCCCTTGCTGCGTATATAATTCTGCTAGTTGAATTGCAGCCTCATTATACAACTGCTGCAAATGCTCTCGTTCAGGGATCACCCAGGTTTCTTCTAGCTCTGGCAGATAAGCTCCTTTATACTGTTGAATGGCATTTTTCAGGAGCTCAATCTTTGTTTCAGGGGTGTTATCACTTTGGGCAGCATCGATTTTTTTTAGAAAATCTTCTACATCATATTCATAATCCAGGTTGTAGTTGAACTGGTAGTAATCATCATGTAAGCTAATGGTTTCTTTTCCGGCAGCTTTTCGAACGCGATAGACAGTGTTCTTGAAACGGAAACGTACATCATCAGGCGATGCATCAGGCCAAAAGATAAGCCCTATGGTTTCTTTGGTAAGACCTTCTGGATGGGTCAATAACAGAAAGAACAGATCACGGGCAGTCTGGGTCTGCCACGCTGAATTTCCGATCACTTTGCCATTGATCTTGACTTGCATCCTTCCTAACGCACGGATACTAAATTTAGCGGGTGCAAAGGGTATCGAAGTACTTTTTTGCCGTAATCTGCGGCGTAAAGAAGGTAAATGCTCTTCAAATTCATAAACAAGTTCTAATAATCTTTGTACGGA
>JBDKSY010000249.1:0-6980 GCA_039680395.1 Anaerolineaceae bacterium
TTAGCCTCAAAGGCAATTTGTGCTGTTCCAGCTGCATACTGCCCTGGATCTGATCCAAAAGTTAATTTCATTCCCCGGCCAGTATCATGTACACCTGAGGAAATGGATTGCCAATCACTTGAATAACTCCCGTCAGCTTTACGAATGCTGAGTGCGTTGTTTGAGGAGTCAATCATGCGAAACTGCCAGCCTGCAATGGTGTCGTACCGTGTTTCAACAGAATAAGTTCCACTGGTTAACTGATTCTGCCCATTTTCAATTTCAGCCCCCTCAGCACCTGCAATGGTGCTCTTCAAACTATCTGATACCGTTAAAGTAGCTTTCGATAACACATCACCTGAAAGCAAGAAAGAACCGGTGTACCCTAGTTCTTCACTGACAGATGCCTGACGATCAGAGCGAACCCGGTGTTCTTTTGCCAGGTTAGTTACCGATACCTGATATTGAGCTGGAACTGCTTTCGTTGAAGCGGTAGCAGTCAATACTGTTGTGCCCGTTGCTACATTACTTACAATTGCTTTACGTTGTGAAGCGAAGGAATAATTGACATTTGTAGAGGTCAACGAAAATGCTGCGCTCTGAAACTCGCTCAACATTTTGTTCAAATCAGTATAAACAGCCTGTTGGATCGAGAGCGCATTCTTCTTTTCTTCCAATTCCTCCAGAGGTTGGCGCTCAATGTCCATCATGCTGGAAATCAATGTTGTAAATGTTGAGTTCAAAGCGCTGACAGATGTTGACATGGTCAATTCCTTCTCAAAATTTTGTCTACCTTGTTGAGCGGGGTGCACCCTTTAGGATGCCCCCCGCTTCTCTACCATCTGCGGAAAGATGATGGATTACTGGAACAGAGTCAGTAAGAATTGTGGTGCCGCATTCGCCTGGGCTAACATTGCGGTTGCTGTCCGCTGCAAGATCTGATACTTGCTGGCTTCTACCTGCTCTTCAGCCATATCAGCGTTCATAATACGGTTGTATGCAGCTTCAATGTTGATCTGTGATGCTGATACCTGGTCTTCCTTGAAGGTCAATCTTCCGGTCAACGCACCTAATGAAGACATTTTCTGGTTCACAGAATTGATAGCAGCTTGAATAGTGTCCATAAAGCCTGCATAATCTCCTGCTTTACCTGCCCCAAGTTTCAAGATCGTATCACCTGTTTTGGTAAAGGAAACGGTTTCAACTTTATCACCACCGGTGTCTGCCAGTGCCTGCTTAAAAGTGAGCTGTAAACCATTACCAAGATCTACCTGTTTTGTTGCACCGGTTGAATCCCAGGTGAATTCCAGAGCTTCGCTAGTAGTATCGTTCGTAAGTGGTTCAACAGCATCTGCACCATCTTTATCTACAGCCATAGCATTTCCATTCGCATCGAATAAGTGGACAGTTAATTTGCTATTAGCTGGGGTGCCTGCATCAAAGTCATAATTGTAGACAACTTTGTATGATCCGGTTTCCAATGCGTTTATACCATTGAAAGCTGCAACACCATCGGCTACTGCAAAATCTGTGAATCCTGCTGTGGTCGTATCAGCTTCATTTCCTGTTGCTGATGTTGCAATGTTCAAGACAGAACCAGTGACTTTCATGTTGCCAAGATTGTCAAGTGAAGTAGCATCGGACGAATCTACACCAGTCTGAAGGCGCATTGTGGTCATTGAGCCATCAAGCAGTACCGTGTTATTCCACTTTGTCTGTTTTGCAATATCATCAATTTGAGCCGCATATGCATCAAGCTGCGTTTTGATCGCTACGCGCTCTTCGTCACCCATGGTATCGCTTGCACCAGTTTCTGCTTTGTTGCGCATCTGAACCAGAATATCATTGATGCGGCCCATGCCTGATTCAGCAACTGCCAGTAAGTTCTTGGCGTCACCGATATTGGAAAGGGCAACTTTCAAACCTTCAGAACGAGAAAGCATTTTGGTTGCAATGCTTAAGCCGGCTGGGTCATCAGCTGCAGTGTTAATGCGCTTGCCAGAAGATAGACGAGTCTGGTGAATGGCTAACTGTTTGTTGATCCCTTTTAGCGCATTCAGTGCATTCATAGCACCAATATTACCTGCAATACGAGTTACATCAATTTCTGCCATTTCAAACCTCCATGTTTGAATTTTTTAGGGGATCCTTCCCCAACTTTGACTTGACGATTTGTTTCTATACAACCAGGTTACGACAAATCCAGTAACCATCTTTCCGCTGAATAAGAAAACGATTTTTATTTATGGCTCTCTATCATCACCTCCATCAATTTGATCTATTGTTAATTTCGTCAAACTGGTGTCTGGCTTTAGGTAAAAGAGATTAATTATGCGTAAATTTTTTACCGAATCTGGAGCGAGTGCTATATAATTTGTTTACCCCAAATTAATTATTCACAGAATGGTTCTTTTCATATGCCCAGGTCAGCCAATCGAAAGAAAATCATTGATAAAGTGATAGTTTTTCTGTTTTTCCTGGTTGGTTTCCTTGTCTTACTTCTATTAGGAACCTTCAAATCCCATAGCACAACACACAGAGTTCTTTTCCAGGTCAATGCATCTGGTGGTTATGCGATGATATCGTTTAAAACATCAGAAGAAACCTTTCTTTCAAGCACGATTGTTACAACCCCCTGGCGCGAGGAAATGAAACTTCCACAAGGGACAGAAGTCTACCTGACGGCTGCCAATCCTACTCAGACCGGTGAACTTGAGTGTTCCATTTCATTGGAAAATAGAATCTGGAAATCCATGAAAAAGGAATCGCCCGAAAATGGAGTGGCATGTGCAGGGATCATTCCCTGATTTTATTGCTGCAGTTTAAGAAAAATATCCGCAATTTTTGGATCAAAATAGATCCCCTTATTTTCACGAATATATTGGATGACCTTTTCTCTTGGCCAACCCTTTCGATAGGGCCGGTCAGATAGCAATGCATCCCAAACATCAATGATGGTGAAAATCCTCGACTCAATGGGTATTTCCTCACCTTTTAACCCTGTGGGATACCCCGTTCCATCCCATTTTTCATGGTGAAAATAAGGAATGGTTATGGCAGACTTCAAAAAATTGATCTCTGAAAGCATATCCCTTGCATAAACCGGATGCAATTTCATGATCTGCCATTCACTCGCGTCAAGAGGACCTGGTTTTAAAAGGATGGAATCAGGGATAGCCATCTTTCCTATGTCATGCAACATTGCTCCATACCGTATGATTTTAATTTTTTCGATGGAGATATTCAGCATCATCGCCAGTTGGATCGCACCTTCTGTAACCCTTTTTGTATGTCCCTGGGTTTCATGATCACGCAATTCCAGTGCTCTCCCCCATCCCTCCAAAGTATCACGATAAGCATCGCCCAGCTCAAGGTTGGCTTGTGTTAAATAGCTTTGAGCTTTTTTCCATTCCGAAATATCGCGCACATAAATATGCGTCATTTCTTTGATATTTTGCGCAGTGTCAGTTATCCAGACACATACTGAGATTGGCTTATGCTCGTAATTACAAATTTCCACTTCGACAGGTTGGGTCGGAGTTCTGGTTAGTTCAAATAACTCCAGCATGGATAGCACAGTTTCTTTATAGGTTTCAGAAATAGTATCAAGAAACTGCTTGCCGATCACCATGCAGGGGTCAGGTGTTCCATAGAGTGCCAGGAAAGAGGGATTGATATAACAAATTTTTTGGCCAGAATCAATGAGCAAAATTCCATCATAGGAATTTTGAAATAACGGATGATTGGCATAACTCTTTCCCGATGCAGACTTCGAACCCCGTTTCTTTTTCAAGATCTGAGTAATTACCCATCGCTCACGATTTCTCATTTCACAATGCTTTCTCCAATGAAGATAACTTGCTAAAGCTGCATAACTGATCCTTCAGATGACACGTCTTTACTTCTCTGTGTAAACATTTCTCTTGACTTTCTTACCGGCGCCAGTATCTCTACTGGCGCCTTCTTCTTTTCCTGTCTTTTTACATAGTTTTATCAATGATGTTCGATGCAACGGGCTTACAATGCTGCTGACAAGCGTTCGTATTCATCAACGGTAAGGACCTTTTTCAGGTCGAGAAGGATGATGAGCATCTCATCCAGTTTGGCAATGCCCTTAATGAACGCAGAATTCACTGTCATTGCCATTTGGGGTGGTGGATCAATTGATTCGGCAGAGATTCTCACAACCTGCGTAACAGCATCCACTACCATCCCTACATTCGTATTATTCATGTTGACGATCATAATGCGGGTATCTCGTGTTGCTTCTACGGCTTCCAACCCAAACCTTTTTCGCAGATCCAGAATGGGTACCACCGCACCCCGCAAATTTGTTATCCCTTCCACAAACTCTGGTGCATGAGGAAGTCGGGTAATTTCTTGCATTTTAATGATGCTTTCAACAGCATCAACATCCACACCATAAAACTCATTGCCAATACTAAAAACAACCAGTTGATTTTGCATTTTTGAACCTTTCTTTATAAAAAGATAATATCTCCTGCAATCCTGTACGATAGCTTACGGAGAAGGAGGGATCTGCAATTGAGATGTTTTTAACCCAGTCCGAACACCTTGTCGCAATGCCAGATGTATCATGAAATTTCCTGCAGAAGTGTTCAGTGGTACGATGATCCGTGGAAAATCAAGTGTTGAGATGGTAGCTCCTTTACCCAAAATGAGCGAAGGGGGAGAAATTGTTGCATCAAATCCTGCTTCAGATAATTTCATGCTCGCTCTTCCGGTGATCACATTACCCAATTCCGCAATTCCACTCTGTGCCAGGCTATCAAACTCAAGCAGTTTCTCGCTCATCATCCGTGATGCCAGATGGATAGCTGTTTCTTGTGACATGCTATAAAAAACATTTCCGACAACAGCTCCCACAAGTGCGATGATCACAGTCACATCATCCGATACATAATGGTTTTTATCCAACGCCAGTTCACCACGCTGTATATCTGCGCCAGTTTCTTTCTTAAGCACTTCAAAAGCAGCATCTACAAACGGATTAAGAAACTTTACATTCATCAACCTATCCTTTCAGATCCTCTTCAACTGTTAAGATGCCTTCGGCGGAACAAGAGGAATAAAATCATCAGAAGTAGTCAATTGACCCTGCTTGTTTTCACGCACTGCTAAATGGATTTCCATCATCCCTAATTCAGTTTGTAAAGGAACGACTATTCTTGAAAAATCCAGGGTTGATATCTTAATTGCTTTTCCAGTAATAACTGTTGGTGGTGATATATCCACGCGATATCCAGCATTGAAAAGCTTAACGATAGCTTTTCCAGTGATCACATTCCCCAGTTCAGCAATACCGCTTTGTGCCATAGAATCAAATTCTGTGAATTCTTGCTCGATGATGCGTGAGACCATCTTCATGGCAACAGTTTCTGATAGACTGAAAAGAACCGCGCCGTATACTTCGCCAACAAGATTTAGCAAAACCGTTACATCATCTGTGGTAAAAGCTGATTTTTGAAGGGTCAGATTACCTTTTTCCACAGTAGTTTTTATCTCGAAAGCAAGAACTTCCGCAGCACCTTCGACAAAAGGTTTTAATATTTCAACATTCATACATCCACACCCTCCTCTGAAGTATCATCCTGGTCTGTATCACCTTAGATTTTGGAATAAAATGACATCCACTGGCTGGTAAAACCATATTCCGATGGCCGGGGTATCAGCTCGGTTCCACCGACGAACAGTATTCCACCTGGATGCAAAGCATTTCTAAATTTCATGTACAGCATATCTTTTGCTTCTCGGGTGAAATAAATAACGACATTCCGACAAACGATAAGATCAAATCCACCAGTAAATTCATCCATCAATAGATCCTGCTCAAAAAAGCGGATCGAATGTGTAAATTGTTCTTTGAAATAATATTTACCTGCGATCTCCTCCAAATATTTGTGTTTTTGATCAGGCGAAAGATTGCGTACTTCTTCTGCAGCATAAGGCCCTCTGGCTTTTGCTTTCTGCAATGCTCCACGGTCCATATCGGATGCAAAGATTTCATAGGGGGTATGTGAAGCAACTTTGTCCATTGCCATCGTCAGAGTATATGCTTCAACACCTACAGAGCAACCAGCGCTCCAGAGTTTTAATGATGATTTACGTTCATTTGCTTGTTTACAGAGAAGAGGAAGGACTTTTTCCTCCAAAGTTTTCCAATGATGCGTGTCTCGATAGAATTCGGTAACATTGATCGTTAAGAAATCTCTGAAACGTGACATTTCAGTTGCATTGCTGGTCACTTTATCAAAATAAATTTTCCAATCAGGCATATTGTTACGCAGCAACCAGGAATCTAATCTTCTTTTGACCTGTTCTTCTTTGTAATAGTTCAAGTCAATATTCAAGATTTTCTTTACAGAAGATTTCACTTGAGCAAAAGTTTCCGCATCCATATCAGAGTCCTTTCTCAATCATTCTTTTCATCTTTTTTGCCTGTTGATAGATCGTTCCCGCGATGCCGTCGAGCGGTACTATTTCATCAGCTACACCAGCTTCGACCACGCTCCTGGGCATTCCATACACCACACAGGAAGATTCATTTTCAGCAATAACCTCGCCGCCCATACTATGCAGCAGTTTGGCTCCATTCGTTCCATCATTTCCCATGCCGGTTAAGATGGCAGCTACAACATTTTTCCCAAAACCTTGAACAAGTGAGATCAGCGTCACATCTACCGCGGGACGTACACCATGCACAGTCGGATTTTGATTAAGTGAAACAATACCCTGGTGATTAAATGTCATGTGATATCCGCCCGGTGCAAGCAGTACTTTCCCAACCTCAAGGCAATCTCCATCTTTAGCTTCTTTAACCAACAATGCCGATTGCATGTTCAGCCGTTCAGCCAAAGAGTAAGTGAATCCAACCGGCATGTGTTGAACAATCGCTACTGCTGCTGGCAAGTCGCCGGGAATGTTCGAAAGCACGGTATGCAATGCCCTTGGTCCTCCCGTCGAAGAACCGATAAGCACAA